>CACYET010000056.1 GCA_902773515.1 uncultured Eubacteriales bacterium
CGTGCGATGCCGATGCGCTGCCGCTGGCCGCCGGAGAACTGGTGGGGATAGCGCGAATAGAACTCCGGCCGCAGGCCCACCTGCGCCATCAGGTCGCGCACGATGTCCGCGCGCTCCTCGCGGCTGTCGCCGATGCGGTGCGCCGTCAGCGGCTCGGCGATGATGCGGCCCACGGACATGCGCGGGTCCAGCGAGGCGTAGGGGTCCTGGAAGATCATCTGCATGCCCCGGCGCAGCTCGCGAAGCGCCTCGCCCTTCACGAGCGACAAGTCCTCTCCCCGGAACCACACCTTGCCCGACGTGGGCGCGATCAGGTCCAGCAGCAGCTTTCCAAGCGTGGATTTGCCGCAGCCGGATTCGCCCACGAGGCCCAGCGTCTCGCCCTTTTCGATGGCGAAGGACACGTCGGACACCGCGTGCACCACGCCGCCCTTCACCGGAAACTCCTTCACAAGGCGCTCGGCGCGCAACAGCTCGCTCACAGGCCGTCACCTCCCAACGCGATCGGCGTCATTCGCGGCTCGAAGCAGCGGCACAGGTGCCCGTTTCCGACGTCCGCGAGCGGCGGCTTTTCCGTCCGGCAGCGCTCGCGGGCGAACTCGCACCGGGGCGAGAACCGGCAGCCCGCCGGCATCGCGCGCAGGTTCGGCACGGTGCCCTGGATGTTGTACAGCCGCCGGCCCTTCGGCGTCATGCGCGGCAGCGAGGCCATCAGCCCGCGGGTGTAGGGGTGCGCGCACTCCTTGAACAGCGTCATCACGTCCGCGCGCTCCACCACCTCGCCGGCGTACATCACGTACACATCGTCGCACAGCTCCGCCACCACGCCCAGATTGTGCGTGATCATCAGGATGCTGGTGCCGCTCTCGCGCTGCAGATCGCGCATCAGGCGCAGGATCTGCGCCTCGATGGACACGTCCAGCGCCGTGGTGGGCTCGTCCGCGATCAGCAGGTCCGGCTTCATCACCATCGCCATGCCGATCATCACGCGCTGGCGCAGCCCGCCGGACAGCTGGTGCGGATAGCAGCCGTAGCGCCGCGCGGGCTCCGGGATGCCTACCTTCTCAAAGATCTCGATGGTCCGCGCCTTCGCGGCGGCGGCGTCCAACCCCGCATGCAGCCGCAGCGACTCGGCCACCTGCCTGCCCGCGGTGATCACCGGGTTCAGGCTGGTCATGGGCTCCTGGAAGATCATCGAGATGCGGTTGCCGCGGATGCGGCGCAGCTTGCGGTCCGGCAGCTTTAGAAGGTCCTGCCCGCCGAACATCGCCTCGCCGCCCTCCACGCGCCCGTTGTCCGCCAAAAGGCCCATCACGGCCAGCGACGTGACGCTCTTGCCGCAGCCGGACTCGCCGACCAGGCCCACGGTCTTGCCCTGGGAGATGTCGATGTCCACGCCGTTGACGGCGATGGCCCGCTCCTTGATGCCGTCCGACGCGAAGGACACGGAAAGGTTGCGGATTTCGAGGATGTTGCTCATGTTTGACTCCGTCAAATAAGTGTGGAGAGTGGAGTGTGGAGTTGAATGGTGCGATTATGCAGCACATATCTTCGCGGGAACGAGGCCAATCGTTGCAGCAGGCATTGGTGCGCGGCAAACTGTAACTCCTCACTCCACACTCCAAACTCCACACTCAGGTTTTCATATAGGGGTCGATGGCGTCGCGCAGGCCGTCGCCGAGGAAGTTGAACGCCATGACGGTGACGAGGATCGCGATGCCGGGCGCGAGGATCAGCCACGGGCACATGTAGGCGTAGCCCTTGCCCTGGCTGACCATCAGGCCCCAGGAGGCGGTGTTCGGGTCGCCCACGCCCAGGAAGCTCATGCTGCTCTCCCACATGATCGCGCCGGGGATGTCCAGCGTGAACAGCACGATCAGGTTCGGCAGGCAGTTGGGCAGGATGTGCCTGAAGGCGATGCGCCAGCGGGAGACGCCCATGCTGCGCGCGGCCTCCACGAACTCCTTCTCCTTCAGCGAAAGCGTCTGCGCGCGCACCACGCGGGCGGTCCCGGCCCAGTTGATGATCGACAGCGCGATGAACATGTTGAGGATCGACGAGCCCAGCGTGTACATGATCACCATGGCCAAGAGCAGCGACGGGAACGCCAGCACCACGTCCGCCAGGCGCATGATAAAGGCGTCCACGCGCTTTCCCATGTAGCCGGCCATCAGACCCATCGCCGTGCCCAGGATCAGCGAGATCAGCGAGGGCACGAAGCCGATCATCAGCGAGATGCGCGCGCCGTACACCACGCGGGTGAACACGTCCTGGCCGAGGTCGTCCGTTCCGAACCAGTGCTCGGCGGAGGGCGCCTCGTTCATGCTGGCGAGGTCCATCTCGTTGGGGTCGTAGCGCGTGATCAGCGGCGCGGCCGCCGCCATCAGCACGATCAGCAGGATCACGATCAGCCCCAGCAGCGCGGCGCGGTTCGTGCGGAACATGTTGCGGATGCTGGCCAGCACGCCGTCGTCCGGCTGGATCTCGGCGTTGATGATCTGATCCGATAAGGCCCGGGTGTATTTGTCCTTGCTCGTAAACATCTCCCGGCACCCCCTATTCCACGCGGATGCGCGGGTCGATGGTGGAATAGAGCACGTCCGCCACCAGGTTGCCGGCGATGATCAGCACGGCGGTGAAGATCACCGTGCCCTGCAACAGCGGCATGTCGCGGTTCTTGATGGCGCTGACGGCCAGGCTGCCCACGCCGGGGATCGCGAACACCGATTCGGTGATGGCCGCGCCGGAGAGCAGCGAGGAGATCTGGATCGCCATCACGGTGACGACGGGGATCAGCGCGTTTTTCAGCGCGTGGCCGGTGATGACGCGCAGCGGCGAGAGCCCCTTGGAGCGCGCGGTGCGGATGTAGTCGTTGCGCAGCACCTCCAGCAGGTTCGAGCGCGTCAGCCGCGCGATGCGCCCCGCCGACGACCAGCCCAGCACGATGGTGGGCAGTATGTAGCTCTTCCAGCTGTCGATGCCGGAGACGGGCAGCACGTTCTTGAACATGTTTTGCAGGATCAGCGCCACCCAGAAGATCGGCATCGACACGCCGAACAGCGAAACGCCCATGCTCAGGTGGTCCACCAGCGAATTCTTCTTCACGGCGGAGATGATGCCCACGGGGATGCCCATGATCCACGAGAACACCGACGAGGCCACGGCCAGCTTCAGCGTGCAGGGGAAGGCGTTGGCGATCAGCCCGGTGACGGGCCGGTTCAGCTTCCAGCTGACGCCGAGGTCGCCGTGCAGCGTGTCCCAGATGTAGCGGAAGTAGCGCACGAAGAACGGGTCGTCCAGGTGCATGCTCTGGCGGAGGCGGTCGATCAGGTCCTCCTTGAGATGCTCGCGCATCATCACCGTGACCGGGTCGCCCGGCACCACGTTGAGCATGAAGAAGATCACCAAAACCATGCCCAGCAGCACCGGGATGGTGACGATTATGCGCTTGGCGATGTGCTTGACCATTTGAGCCTCCGTCGGTTCAGTGCTTGCGTGTGCGAAAGGATCCGTCGAACGGATTTGTCGGGGCGGGCGAAAGGCCCGGAGAACCAGATTGCCACGTCGCTTTGCTCCTCGCAATGACGTACACCGCAGCGGTACGGCAGTTTGTCATTGCGAGGAGGGAAGGGTTGATCATCGTCAGATGATTCAATCCTGACCGACGTGGCAATCTGGTCACTCAATTATTGCGCTTGGGCTTTTACTCGCCCAGCGAGATGGGGTAGAAGCTCATGTCGCTCCAGCCGTTCCAGGCCACCTTGAAGCCGTGCACCCGCGGGTTCAGGCAGAACAGGTGGTTGCGCTGGTACAGCGGCAGCGTCACGGCGTCGTCGTGCACCACGGCCTGGTCGATCTTCTGGTAGGCGGCCATGCGCGCGTCAAAGTCGATCATGCCCTGGGCCTCGTCGATCAGGTCGAGGATCTCCTCGTTGGAGTAGTTGATGGAGCGGCCGACGGTGTTGCGGCGGGCGAAGAACGTGTCCAGGAAGTTGTCCGGATCGTTGTAGTCCGCGCTCCAGACGCCGTAGTAGCTGGGCAGCGCGCCGGTGTGGCGGATGTCCTTGTAGGTGGCGTCGTCGTACTCGGCGACGGTGGCGCGCACGCCGATCTTGCCGAAGAAGCTGCACAGCGTCTTGGACACCTTGCGGGCGGTCTCGGAATCGGAGGAGACGGCCAGCTCCATGTCAAAGCCGTCGGCGTAGCCCTCCTCGGCCAGGATGGCCTTGGCCTGTTCGGGGTCGTAGGGGATATCCCCGGCGTCGGCGTTGTAGCTCAGCACGCCCTGGGGGATGAACGTAGACAGTACGCGGCCCTCGCCGTTGTACATCTGGTCGAGGATCAGCTGGCGATCGACGGCCATCTGCAGCGCCTTGCGCACGTTCGGGTTGTCCAGCGGCTCGATGGTGGTGTTGAACATGAAGTAGTAGGTGCCGGCGCGGCTGCCGGACACGATCTGGTCCTGATAGCCGTTGTCCAGGAACCAGGGCAGCTGGCTCTCGGCGTAGTCGAAGTTGAACACGTCCACCTGGCCGTTCTCAAACATCAGGCGCTGGGTGTCGGCGTCGGACACGATGAACATCTCGATGCCGTCGATCTGGGGCGCGCCCTTGAAGTAGTTGGGGTTGGCGACGACGGTCACCTTGCTGCCCAGGTCCCAGCCGGTCACCTGGAAGGGGCCCGTGCCGAAGCAGACGGCGGGGTTCACGCCGAAGTCGTCCACGCCCTCGGTGCTCTCGCGGTTGAAGATGCTCCCGCCGGGGGTAGCCAGGCGGCTGAGGAACGAGGAGCAGGGCTTGACGAGCTTGAATTCGACGGTGTTGTCGTCCAGCGCCACGACGCCGGAGACGCCGTCGGCGCTGCCGTCAAAGTACTCCGCCGCGCCCTCGACGATGCCGTAGTAGATGTCGTAGTTGTTCGCGGCGCGGTCGGGCTCCATCATGCGGTTCACGGTGAACACCACGTCGTCGGCGGTCAGGGGATCGCCGTTGTGGAACGTGACGCCCTCGTGCAGGTGGAAGGTGTAGGTCAGGCCGTCCTCGGAAACGTCCCAGCTGTCGGCCAGGCCGGGGATGATCTGCGCCTCGCCGTCCACGGTGTCGGTCTCCACCAGCCGGTCAAAGCAGTTCAGCGGGATGGTGTAGCTGTCGGAGGTCATCTGCACGTCCAGCGTCTCCGGGTCCTCCGTCAGGAAGATGTGCAGCCAGTTGTCGTTCGCCTCGGCGATGGCCGGGACGACCAGCACGGACAGCGCGAGCGCCATCGCGGCCAGCAAGCTCAGCATTCTCTTCATGGGAAATCCTCCGTCATTTGATGATTGCCGCCCTGCGGACGGTCTGGGATCGTTCGGATTACAACAATCCTTCCTACAAATATACTCCATTTTTGCAGTCCATACAACGGGTTGAGCGTAAAGACTGTGTAAACGTTAATTCTGTGTGACGCAATTGCGAACAAAGTCGATGTTTTCCGACGCGTTTTCCACGCCCAGGAAGCGCGAAAAGCGGTTGAACGCGGCTTCGACGGCGTCCAGCATCGCGCTGGTGACGCGCACGCCGTCCTCCCACCACCAGCCCTTGACGCGCAGGCAGCCGGCGCGGTTGACCGGCTCCGGCTCGAAGCGGGCCACGAAGCGATCTCCGTAGAGCACCGGCAGCACGTAGTAGCCGTACTGGCGCTTGAGAACGGGCGTGTACACCTCCCAGCGGTAGCGGAAGGAAAAAAGCGCCTCGACCATGTCCCTGTCCCACATCAAGTTGTCCAGCGGCGCGATGAACCGCGCGGCGGGACGATGCCGGGCGCCACCCAGCATCCCGGCGGCCTCGGGCAGCGTGTAGAAGGCCTCCTTTCGGCCCTCCACCCGGCAGGGGACGACCTCGCCGCGCTCCGCGAGCCTGCCGATCGCCGCCTTGCGCCTAGCGTCGTCGCCGACCACGTAGCCCTGCCAGGCCCCGCCGCGCCTGTCCCACAGCAGGCCCACGCAGCCCAGGCGGCGCTTCACATACCAGTCGGCAAAGGCGTCGGCGTCGCGCTCGACGGGCGCGATCAGCTCCGGCGGCAGCACGCGCTCGGTCAGGTCGAAGCGCCGCTGGGTGCCCGCCTTGTCCGCTACGCACAGCCGCCCCGACGCGAACAGGTACTCGATGGCCGCGCCGGAGGGCCTGCGCGGGCCCCAGCCGTAGTCCTTTGACTCGCCGACGGGGATGTCCGTCAGCGACGAGGGGCCGCGCCCGCGGATCACATCGACGACGTCCTCCAGCATGTCAAACGCCTCGGCCTGGCCCCGGCCCGAAAGCCAGCGCCTGATGTCCGCGCTTCGCACGGCACGCAGCGGCGCGAAGTGGGGGAAGTCGCGCGCGGTGTAGATGCACATCTCCTTGTCGTAGCCGTCCACGAGGTGATGCTCCTCGTACAAGAGCCTTCGCAGGTGGTCGGGCCTGTACCCGCGCACGCGCGCCTGCAGCGCCAGGTCGGGGTTGCGGCCAGCCACGTTCAGCGGGTCGAACTGGATCGTGCCGAGCCGGTTCATGATCGCCCGCGCGCCGTCCAGCCCGCGAAAGCCGTCCGCGCCGTCCAGGTTGTGATAGCGCACCAGCAGCGCCCGCGCCTCTCGATTGGTCAGCGTCAGCATTATGCCATCTCCTCCGGCTTGAACACCTCATCGAACCGCTCCGGCGTCAAGAAGCCCAGCTTCACGCACGCCTCCCTCAGCGAAATGTTCTCCCGGTAGGCCAGCTTCGCGGTCTTTGCGGCGTTGTCGTAGCCGATGTACGGGTTCAGCGCTGTCACCAGCATCAGGCTGTTGTGCAGGTTTTCGGCCATCTTCTCCCGGTTGGCGACGATTCCGGCGACGCAGTTGTCGTTGAACGAGCGCAGGCCGTCCGCCAGCAGCCGCGCAGACTGGAGGAAGTTGTAGATCAATACCGGCATAAACACGTTCAGCTCGAAGTTGCCCTGGCTGGCGGCGATGCCCACGGCGGTGTCATTGCCCATCACCTGCACGGCCACCATCGTCATGGCCTCGCACTGCGTGGGGTTCACCTTGCCGGGCATGATGCTGCTGCCGGGCTCGTTCTCCGGGATGCGGATTTCGCCCAGGCCGCAGCGCGGGCCGGAGGCCAGCCAGCGCACGTCGTTGGCGATCTTCATCAGGTTCGCCGCCAGCGCCTTCATCGCGCCGTGGGCGAACACCAGCGCGTCTTTGCCCGTCAGCGCGTGGAACTTGTTTTCGTCGGGGACGAACGCCTTGCCCGTCAATTCCGACACCGCGCGCGCCACCTCTTCGTCAAACCCCTTCGGGGCGTTCAGGCCCGTGCCCACGGCGGTGCCGCCCAGGGCCAGCCTCCTGAGCTGCGGCAGGGCACAGAGCAGCATCTCCCGCGGAGCCTCCACCAGCCCGCGCCAGCCCATGATCTCCTGGGAGAAGCGGATGGGCGTGGCGTCCTGCAAATGCGTGCGACCGGACTTCACGACGCCCGCGTTCTCCGCCTCCAGCCGCCGGAGCGTTTCGATGAGGCGGTCCATCGCCGGGATCAGCGCGTCCTCGATCGCCAGCACCGCCGCGATGTGCATGGCGGTGGGGAAGGTGTCGTTGCTGCTCTGCGACATGTTCACGTCGTCGTTCGGGTGCAACAGCGCCTTCCCGGCGATCTCGTTGCCCCGGTTCGCGATCACCTCATTCGCGTTCATGTTGCTCTGCGTGCCGCTGCCCGTCTGCCACACGACGAGGGGGAAGTGGCCGTCCAGCGCGCCGGAGATCACCTCGTCGCACGCCTCGCCGATCGCCGACAGCTTTTCCTGCGTCATGCGTTCGGGCTGGATGCGGTGGTTGGCGAGGGCGGCGGCCTTCTTCAGGATGCCGAACGCGCGGACGATTTCGATCGGCATCCTCTCGCCGCCGATCCGGAAGTTCTGCAAGCTGCGCTGCGTCTGTGCGCCCCAGTAGCGGTCCGCGGGCACCCTCATCTCGCCCATGGAGTCCCGTTCGACGCGATAATCCATATAAATGCCTCCTGACAGCGAATGCTTTGCGATTATTGTACCAAAAAAAAGGCCGCTTGTGAAGCGCGATGACCGTTCTGAGGCTTGAAATTAAACTTTTTTGTGGTATAATTGTAACAACTTTTGCGAAATGCCGAGATCGGGGGATGTCGATCGTGTTTACCGCGGACAGGGAAGGCCGGACCCACGGCGCGCCGGACGTGAAGCGCGAGGCAAAGCACGTGCTCATCGCGCTGGCGGTGATGCTGCTGATGGTAGCGGTCGTGTTTGTGTTCAACGTTCCCAACCCCAACATGCTGCTGATCACGGGCCTTGCGGTGTTCACGTCGATCTACGGCTTTCCGGCGGGCATCGCCTGCGGCCTGGTGATGATCGTCTACTCGATGTACTTCTTCTCCACTGACCACAGCTTCTTCAGCTACACGGCGATCAACCTGCAAAAGATCGGCGTCATCGTGCTGGGCGTGGTGCTGAACACGGCGTTCATCGGCAATTTGAAGCACCGGCAGAGCGAGGCCGCGCGCAGGCTGCACGAGATGAACCAAGAGCTGCAGCAGGACAACCGCACGCTGGAGGCCGCCTCGATGACCGACGACCTGACCGGCATCCGCAACCGCTTTGCCCTGCGGCGCGACTACAGCCGCTTCGAGAACCGGAACGTGCACGTGATGATGCTGGACCTGGACAACTTCAAGGCCCTCAACGACCAGTTTGGCCACTCCGTCGGCGACCACATCCTGCGCCGGCTGAGCGCGGTGCTGGCGGAGACATTCGGTAGCGAGTGGTGCTACCGCTACGGCGGCGACGAGTTCCTGGTGGTGCTGCCGGACGTGTCGGAGGGGGCGTTCCTCGGCAAGCTGGAGGCGCTGAAGCGCGGCGTGCGGAGCATCGACATGGAGGACCAGCGCCTGCCGGTGCACTTCTCCGCCGGGTACGTGCACGGCGTGTGCGAGCTTTCCTACGACCTGCGCCTGATGATGCACCAGGCCGACAGCAACCTCTACGACGCCAAGGGCCTGGGGAAGGACTGCTACGTGGGCCGCGCCTTCTCCCGCGTGTTCGCCGAATCCCTGCCCGAGGAGGCGGACGGGTTCGGAGAGGGGAAGGAAAAAGTATAGTAGGCTGCGAAAAAAAGACCGAAGTCTAAAAAGACTTCGGTCTTTTTCCGAATGGGTTATCTGTATTTCCCAACCAACTCCCGCACACTTTCGTCCATCTCCCCGACGTGCGCCTCCATGTCCTCCAGCAGGCGGAACTGGCAGCGCGCGCGGGCCAGGTTGTCGTCGGGCTTCTCGATGTGGAAGTACACGTCGCCGTCGAGGTAGTCCGTCAAAAAGCGCATGCCGTTTTCAAACGTCATCACCAGCGCGCCCAGCGGCAGGTTCAGAAGCTCCGCCTCCGTCAGGCCCCGGGCGGTCTGGGAGATGAAGCCTTCGGCGTAGGCCGTGAACAGGTCCATGTCCACGCGCACCTTGCTCAGGTCGCGCTCGTCCGCGGCGGCGGTGGACGCGCCGTAGCGGATCGCGTCGCCGAAGTCGTACAGCACCGACCCGGCCATCACCGTGTCCAGGTCG
>CACYET010000057.1 GCA_902773515.1 uncultured Eubacteriales bacterium
CGGCGCGCAGCAGCCGGTATTCCCCGCCGCACTGGTCGATGCGCGCGAAGTGGCCGGTCACCAGCTTGTCCGCCCCAAGGCTCTCGGCAAAATCCAGGAAGACGTTGAACTTGATCTCCCGGTTGCACAGCACGTCCGGGTTGGGCGTGCGACCCTTGCGGTATTCCGCCAGGAACTGCTCGAACACCCGCTCGCGGTACTGCCTGGCGAAGTTAACCGAATAGTAGGGAATGTCCAGCGCCTCGCACACGGCCCGGGCGTCGGCCCAGTCGCGCTCGCTGGTGCAGACGCCGTCCGCGTCCTTTTCCTCCCAGTTCTTCATAAACACGCCGATCACCTCGTGACCGGCGCGCTTCATCAGCAGCGCGGATACCGAGCTGTCCACGCCGCCGGACATGCCGACGACTACGCGCATGGCTGCCTCCCGTTCAAACGCATCACGAAACAAGCACCTCGGTCTCCAGGCCGTCGTCCGACTCCTCGGGTTCCACCAGCACGGTCTTCTGCTGCATGCCGATGATCTTCCACTCGCCGCCGACCTTCACCAGCGTCACGTCGTAGCGGCCGCCCTGCCAGCGGGGGATGCGCTCGGACACCTCGCTGCGGCGGGAAGAGATGACGCTGCCGGAGATGGACGGCACGCGCTCCACCACGGTGCAGTTGGCGTAGCTGTCCCACGGCCAGGCCCACAGCTTTTCGACGGTCAGGTCGTAGTCAAAGCCGGTGATGTTGTAGTCGGAATAGGCGCTCATGCCGTTCAGCGCGCCCTCCAGCGCCTCGTCGGCGATCAGGAAGTCGGCGTGGAAGTACTTGTTCAGCTCCTCGGCCTGCTGGCGCGTGAGGATCACGTCCACGCGCTTCTGCATGCCGTCGCTCAGCACCACATAGATGTTGGCGCCGTTCAGGGCCATGAAGAAGCCGCAAACCAGCATGCCCAGCAGCACGCAGATCAATATCATCTTCCCGGCGACGAACCAGGTCAATCGGCGAACGTATTGCACGGTTTCACTCCCTAATTGCTGTTCCCTTGTATCGGGCGGGCGGCGCAACGCCGCCCCTACAATTCCTGTTCCCTGTTCCCTCGGTCTCCTACTCCCTACTGCCTACTCCCTACTCCCTAGCTATTCTCCAGTATATTCTTCAACTGCTGGATCATCTGCTCGTCGGTGAGGCGGAACTTGAACACCACGCGGCGCGAGGCGTCCATGTCCTCGTTGCCGAACGCGTCGAGCACCGGGTCGCTGAACGAACGGCCGTTGGCCGTGGCGACCGCGCGCAGCTGGCGCTTCTGGTCGGCGCTGATGGCGTGGTAGCCGTCGTCGAGCACGTAGGAGGCCACCGCCAGCGCGCGCTGCTGCGACAGCTCCAGGTTGTCGATGTAGGTGCCCAGCGAGTCGGTGTGGCCCTCGATGATGATCTCGGACACGTACGCGCGGTACTCGTCGGAGAACAGCACGTCCAGGTACACCGGCAGGAAGCGGTCGATGAAGCGCTCGCCGCGATCGGACAGGTCGTACTTGCCCAGCTCGAACAGCACGTCCGACTCCAGCGCGATGGAGCCGTTCGTGGGGTCCACCTGCGCGGAGATGTTGGCGGCCCTCAGCGCGTCGGAGAGCGACGTGATGATGCGCGTGCGCAGGCCCACGAGCGCCTCCAGCTGCTGCTGCTGGTCGTCCAGGGCGCGCTGCTGGGCGTCGATCTGGGTCTGCTGATCGCCCAGCTGGATGCTCAGCGCGTCCAGCTGCTCCTTCTGCGCGGCGATCTCGTCCTCCTTCTCCTGCAACAGCGACTGGGCCGAGTTCAGCTCCTCCTGCTGGGCGGAGAGGATGCTCTGGGCGTCCTCCAGGTCCGCCTGCGCGGCGTTGAGCCGGATCTGCTGGGCCACCATCTGGGCCTCGGCGTCGGTGAGCTTCGTGCGCTGCTCGTCCAGGCTGGCGTTCGCCTGGTCCAGGTCATACTGCTGGCGGGCGATCTCCGCCATGCTGATCTCATACATATCGAAATACTGATACATGATGTAGAACATGATCAGTATGAATATCAGCAAAAGGGCGCTCATCAGGTCCGAAAAGCTGAGCCATTGCACACTGCTGCCCCCCGGCCGGCGGCGGGACACGTGTTGGCGCGTGTTTCGCATGGAAAGCTCCTTTCAGAGAGTTGAGAGTTGAGAGTTCAGAGTTGAGATGTGGTGCAAATTCCTTCGGAATTTGTCTGATATGGAATTTGAGGAGTGTTCTCGATGCTTTGATTCAAAGAAATCCGAAAGGATTTCAACCATCGCTGAACTCTAAACTCTCAACTCTAAACTCTGAAAGAATCATCCGCGATAAATTCGATCCGCGGTGTCCTCCAGCGCGCGCTGGGCCTGCACCATGGCGTCGGTGAGGCGGTCCACCTGGTCGAGGAAGCGGTTGTTGGCGTCGGTCACGGCGTCGGGCAGGCCGTCCAGCGAGCGGGAGATGTTGCTGGCCAGGTAGTCCACGCGCTGGGTGAACTGGTTGACGTAGTCGCGGTAGGCGTCCATCGTGCTGGCGAACTCGTCCTGCAGCGCCTTGTCGGCCTGCGCATACGCCTTTTCGAGCCCGACGGCGGAGGAACGCAGGTCGCCCGCGGCCTTCTGCATGGCGTCCGAGACGCGCGTGAGGTCCGCCTGCATGGCGCTGACGGTCTTCAGGTAGTTGTTCTGCTGGCGCGACACCAGCTCCATCTGCTCCACGGTGCCGGCCACGCGCATGTAGGCGTCGTCGGCCTGGCGGCGGGCGTCGGTCAACTGCTGGGCGTAGCCGGCGAGGTTGGTCACGATCTCGCGGCTGAGGCTCTGCAGCTGCTGCAGGTCCTCCAGCGCGTCCTTGGCCCCGGCGAGGCTGGCGCGCACGACCACGCAGTTCTCCTGCTGGAGGCGGCTGGTCTCGTCCAGCGCGCGGCCGAAGTCCTGCAGCTTCGAGCGCATCGACTCGTCCAGCCGGTCGGCGAAGCGCTGCATCACCGCGTCCATGAAGCGCATCTGCTCCTTGGTGGACACGTTCACGAAGTTCTTGAACGTCTGGTTCAGCGGGTCAATGGCGTCGCGGACGGCGGCGGTTATGTTCTCGGTGAACGCGCCGTTGAGGTCCTTGGCCATGGTCTGGATCAGGGCGGTCTGCTCCTGCTGGTAGATGGCGATCTGGGTCATCGGGTCGACGCTGATGACGCCGGCGTGGCGGCTCATGGCGCCGTAGAACGACTTGAGCGTGTGCTCGCTGGAGCCGTACACCGCGCGGGTGATCAGCGTGAACAGCACGCTGCCCACCACGCCGAAGATGGACGTGGTGAAGGCATAGCGCATGCCGGGGATCAGCGTGACGATGGACTGCTGCACGGCGGCGGAATCCGCCATGTTGAAGCCGGAGAGGCCCTGGGCCAGGCCGATCAGCGTGCCCAGGAAGCCCAGCGACGTCATCAGCCCCGGCAGCGATTCCGCGAACGACGCGCGGCCCGGGCCGTACATCACGGTCTCCTCGTTGATGTAATCCTCCACGTTGCTGGCGTTGTGGTACACGCCGTCGGCGAAGAACAGGTTGTTCAGGTATTCGCTCCAGTGGGGGTAGAGCGTGCCCTTGCCCAGGAAGTCGTCCTGCTGCCAGGCGTACTTGTCCCCGGACGAGCGGATGCTGCGCACGGCCCGCCGCAGCGTGTTGCGCGTGCCCATCACCGGCGCGATGCACCGTATGAAGCCCACCACGAACAGCGCGACGATGCCGGCGTACACCAGCAGGTTGGATATGCCGCTGAGGGCATTGGAAAAGAACGAGTGAATAAAATCCATGCGCACCTCCCGGTATTTTCGCAGATTTCTATCTTTCTCTGACGCAAAAAGCGCCGCGTCGGTTCCATTTGTTTCCAGCGCGGGGCAACCTACCCCACCTTGTATATACTTATTCATTTACCAGTATAGCATTACAATGGAGTATTAATGGGTAGAAATGTTGACATAATCTTGACAAATCGGCCGGAAGAAAGGGAACAGGGAGCAGGGAACAGGGAACAGGAAGGAACGGCCGAGCGCATGACTCCTGTTGCAAGGCCGCTCTCGAACGAAACGTACAGATCCTTCGCTGCGCTCAGGATGACAACGATTTGCGTTGTTCAAACGATGTCATCCTGAGCGAAGCGAAGGATCTGTACATAATGGGTGCGGACCACATTGCGCAAATCGGCAAAGCCACAGCTCCATGCGCCCGCTATTCCTGTTCCCAAGGGCCGGCCCGACCTCGCTAAAACCAGTCCACCGGACTGTTTTTCGGGCGCTCAGTCTCCCTGTTCCCTGTTCCCTCTTCCCTGTTCCCTCACTTCCCATACAGCTGATACAGCAGCCACCGCACCGCCCGGCACGGCAGGAGCCGATCCAGGAACACCAGCGCCTTGTAGGCAAAGCCGATGGTGTAATAGGGCTTGACGCGCCCGTTTTGCAGCGCGACCTTCACGATGGTCTTCGCGGCGTCCTCGGGGCGCATGCCGTTCTGCTCGTCCTTTTCCATCTTTTCGACGGACTTCGAGATGCGCCCGCCGTACTCCCTGTCCCCCGCCGCGCTCTTCTTGCGGGCGGCGGTGAAGCCGGTCTTGATGTCGCCGGGCAGCACGCTGGTCACCTGCACGCCGTAGGGCGTGACCTCGTTGTACAGCGCCATCGTCAGCGAGCGCACGGCGGCCTTGGAGATCGAGTACCACGCCTGGAACGGGATCGCGAACACGCCCGCGACGCTCGAGATATTCACGATGCGCCCCGCCCCGGCCCTTCGCATGTGCGGCAGCACGGCGCGGATGGCGTTGTCCATGCCGAACAGGTTGACCTCCATCAGCCGGTGGGCGTCGGCGGATTCGGTGAACTCCATCGCGCCGGAGATGCCGAACCCGGCGTTGTTGATCAGCACGTCCACGCGGCCCTCCCGCGCGACGACCGCGTCCACCGCCGCCTTCACCGCGGCCTCGTCGGTCACGTCCACGCTGAAGTGATCGGGGTCCGCCGCGTCCCGGCGGCTGAATTCGTACACCCTGCAGCCCTTCTGGCGCAGCAGCGCCGCCGTCGCCGCGCCGATGCCGCTGGTCCCCCCGGTCAGTATCACGACCTTGTCCATGTGTATCCCTCCCGGATGCGTTTTTCGTCTATTCGTCAAACAAGTCTGCGTGCGTCCCCGTTCGGTTGGCGACCAGCACCAACCGCTCTCCTTCGATCCGATACATGAGCAGCCAATCCGGCAGGATGTGACACTCCCGATAATCCTTCATGCTTCCCGCAAGCGCATGATCCCGGTGCTTCGGATCGAGTTTTTCACCCGCAAGCAGGGCGTCAATGACCGCTTCCAGCAATTTCAAATTGTATCCGCGCTTCTTGATTCGCTTGTAATCCCTGCGAAACTGCGCGGTCGTCTCCAGCGTCAGCATGCGCCGTCGTCCTCCGCGTCGAGCTCGTCAAACAGCTCCCTTGCGGAAGCATACCGCTTTGTGCGCACGCGCCCGGAGAGGATATCCTCCGTCTCCCGCATGGCCTCCATCGTCGCGGCGTTGGGCTGGCGCATGTCGAACGGCAGCCCGCCCTCCATGACCGACTTGTGAAGGAAGATGTTGACGGCATCCGTCAGGGTAATGCCAAAATTCCGATAAACCTGCTCGGCCTGCGCCTTGACGGCGGGGTCCGTGCGAATGTTCAGTGTCGCGGTCTTGGCCATACGATCACGTCCTTTCGCCTTAATTGTATTCAAAAATGTGGCGTTTGTCAACACGTTGAATGCACACTTATCGACGGAAAGTGTTGGAACAGCGGCGGATGCCAATTACGGCGTCCCTACAGTTCACTTTTTCAACTCTCCACTCTAAAGTCTCTCCTTTGCAGGAAACCGCCCCGGGGGCGTCGAATGTTGAGGCGACGGAGGCGGTTTACATGGGCAGGCAGACGCGGCGGGTGGCGATCAGCGGCATGATGGTGGCGCTGGCGACGGCGATACTTTTGATGGGCGGCGTGATCCCGGCGGCGACGTTTGCGGGTCCGGCGCTGGCGGGGGCGCTGCTGGTGCCGGTGTTTGCGGAGGCCGGGCAGCGGTACGCGCTGGGGGCGTGGCTGGCGATCAGCGCGCTATCGCTGATGCTGTGCGCCGACAAGGAGGCCGCGCTGCTGTTTGCGTTCCTGGGTTGGTATCCGGCGATGAAGTGGCGGCTGGAGGCGCGGCTGCCGGGCTGGAAGGGCGTGCCGGTGAAGCTGCTGTTGTGGAACGGGTGCGCAGGCGCGATGGCGGCGCTGATCTTTTATGTGCTGCGCATGGACGAGGTGATGGCGGAATACCGCGAGATGGGCCGCGCGATGCTGGTCGCGTTCGTGGTGCTGGCGAACGTGACGCTGCTGGTGTACGACCGGCTGCTGGGGATCCTAGCGGCGGTGTATGTGAGGCGGAGGAAGAGGTAAAGGGGCGCGGAAAGATGGCGGATTAGCGAGGCGCAGTTTGAATTCGATTAGTACAGATCCTTCGCTTCGCTCAGGATGACACGTTAGCGGTTGCCGCATCGTTGTCATCCTGAGCAAAGCGAAGGATCTGTACATATTGGCTTCAAATTACCTTGTATGCAACAGTATTCATTTTCCTAATCATCCACAAGCCAACGATTCGGGGCTGCCGCGCGTTGCGCGGCAGCCCCGTTCATGGGTTCGTTTGATCTTACTTCGCGGCCATGTAGGCGGTGAGCTGTTCGTTGGCGGCGTCCAGGTAGGTCTGCATGCCGGCGGCGTCCAGCGCGTCGAGGAACTCCGGCAGCGCGGTCTCGGGATCGAGCGCGCCCGCGTCCAGCGCCAGGGCGTACTGGGCGGCGACGGTGCCCAGCGCGGCCATCTCGTTGGCCACGTCGGCGTTGTTGAACACGAAGCCCAGGCTCGGGATGCCCTTCGCGCCCGCGTAGTACTCCTTGAAGTTCTCGCGGAAGCCCGCGCCCTCGTCCACGGTGTCGGGCAGGATGGTCACGTTGCCCACGCCGTTGGTCCACGGGCTGTAGTTGGCGCGCTCCTCGGTGAACTCCACCAGGCCCTCGTCGTTCAGGTTGTAGTGGATGCCCTCGACGCCGTAGTTCATCAGCGTCATCAGCTTCGGGTCGCTGTTGAGCAGGGCCAGGAACTTGAAGCTCTCCACGGGATGCTCGCTGGCGGTGGAGATGGCCATCATCGCGCCCTGGGAGGCGGTGGTGTCCACATAGGGATCGGTGCAGGGCACGAACGCGACCTCGATGCCGCGGTCCAGCACCTCGGGGTTGTACTCATAGCCGTAGGCGTAGCTCTGGGTGCCGATCAGGTAGTCGCCGGTCTTCTGGGCGTTGGTGCGGGTGTCGTTGCTGGTCTCGGCCACGGCCAGGGAGGGATCGATGTAGCCGGCCTCGTAGTACTCGTGCATCTTGGTGACGAACGCCTTGTACTCATCGGTGGCGAACTTGTTGAGCAGCACGTTGCCGTAGGGGCCCTCGGCGGAGACGTCGTCCTGGTTCAGGTACAGGGACAGCAGGTTTGTGGAGCCGGAGTCGCCGGCCACAATGATCGAGCCGGTCACCATGCGCTCGAGCACCATCGGCTCGACCAGGAAGGGATAGAAGGCGTCGCCCTTGACCTCCTTGGCCTTGGCGAACAGCTCGCCGAAGTCATAGAAGCTCATGGCCTCGAAGTCCTCCAGCGTGTAGCCCAGCTCGTTGAGCAGGGTCACGTTCACGTCCCAGGTGTTCTGGGTGGCGGTATCCTTGAAGCCGTTGACGGCGTAGATGCCCATGCCCTCGGCGCCCTCGATGGTGGCGGCCTGCATCAGGCTCTCGGGGATCGCGGCCTTCAGGTCCGCGCCGTACTCGTCGATCAGGTCGTCCAGCTTCACGAAGTAGCCGTTCTTGGCGTAGGTGTTGTATTCATCCGAGCTCCAGGAGCAGGTGAACACCATGTCGATGCTGCTGTCGCCGGAGAGCAGCGCGTTGGTGGCCTTCTCGTCGAAGTCGCCCCAGGTGCCCCAGACGACCTCCAGCTTCGCGCCGACCTTGTCGGCGATGTAGTCGTTCACGGCCTCCAGCACGGCGGTGTCGTCGGTCACGTTGCTGCCATGGAACATGATGGTGATGGTCGGAAGCTCCTCGGCCAACGCAAAGCTGGACGCGGTCAGGATCATGGCCAGAGCCACGAGCAGGGCAAACACTTTCTTCATGGGTTTATCCTCCTTCTATTTGCAGACGGCATGCCGTCGTGCGATTCGATGATTTGAGAGTTTAGAGTTCAGAGTTCAGAGTTCAGAGTTCAGTTGTGGTGCAAATCCCTGCGGGATTTGTTTGATTCAAAGTTAACTTCGCGGGAGCGGAGCACGGTCGTCCGCCCGCGCCTGTGCGCGGCAAACCAAACTAAACTCTCAACTCTCAACTCTTAACTCTATCCCTTGACGGAGCCCACCGTCAGTCCGGCGACGACGTAGCGCTGGAAGAACGGGTAGGCGCAGGCGATGGGCACCACGATGAACACCACGAGGGCCATCTTCAGGCTCTGGCTGGGCAGGTTCCGGGCAGCCTTGGCGGCGTCCGCGCCCAGCATGCCGGCGTTCTTGGCCAGGAAGTCGGCGTTGCGCTGCATGCGCATCAGCAGGTATTGCAGCGGGATGACGTCCATGTTCTTGGTGATGTACAAGAGCGACAGGAACCACTCGTTCCAGAACGCCAGCGCGTTGAGGAGCGCGATCGTGGCGATGCCCGGCTTCACCACCGGCAGCACCACCTGCAAAAGCGTGCGGTACTCGCCCGCGCCGTCGATGGTGGAGGCCTCGATCAGCTCCCGCGGCACGGTGGTCTGGAAAAACGTGCGCATCACGATCACGTTGAAGGGACTGAACAGCAGCGGCACGATCAGCGCGGCGTAGTTGTCGCTCAGGCCCAGCAGCGTCTTGCACACCACGAACGTGGGCACCAGGCCGCCGCCGAAGATCATCGTGAAGAAGCTGAGGAAGTTGAAGAAGCCGCGGTATCTGTAGTCCTTCCGGTACAGCGGGTAGCTGTACAGCACGCAGATGGAGACGCTCAGCAGCGTTCCCACCACGGTGATCAGGAAGGAGTTGAAGTAGCTGCGCCACAGCGCGCCGCCCAGCTGGAACACGTATTTGTACGCCTGGGTGGACCAGCTCAGCGGGGCGAAGGAGTAGCCGATCTGGCGGATGCTGTCCTCGGACGTGAACGATATGATGATGACGAACACGAAGGGCACGATGCACAGCAGCGCGAACAGCCCCAGGCACACGTGGAACAGCGCCTGCGCCCCCGGGCCGAAGGTGTTGAGGCCAACGCTTCGTCGTTCAGCCTTTTGCATGCGATAACCCCCTTGTCAATGAGGAATTAAGCGTATCTCCCGTGCGCCTTCCCCTTTGGGGAAGGTGGATTTCGGTGAAATTGCTTGCAATTTTGCCGAAAGACGGAAGAGGTCTGCATGGTTGGACGAAAAGACCTCTTCCGACCTCGCGACGGCGCTAAAGCGCCTGCTCGGCCACCT
>CACYET010000058.1 GCA_902773515.1 uncultured Eubacteriales bacterium
GCCCTTTTTGTCCGCCAGCACGTAGTCGTAGCGCACGCCCGAGCGCACAAACACCTTCTTTACGCCCGGCAGCTGCCGCAGGCTCCTCAGGATATCGATGTACTCGCGGTGATCGGCCACGAGGTTCGGGCAGGGCTTTGGGAACAGGCACTGTCGGTTCGCGCACGCGCCCGACTTCAGCTGCTTGTCGCAGGCGGGGCGGCGGAAGTTCGCCGTGGGGCCGCCGACGTCGTGGATGTAGCCCTTGAAGCCGGGCTGCTTCGTCAAAAGCCGCCCCTCCTCCAGGATGCTCCTCTTGCTGCGGGCCGTGACGATCCTGCCCTGGTGGAACGTCAGCGCGCAGAACGAGCACGCGCCAAAGCAGCCGCGCACGGACGCGATCGAGAACTTCACTTCCTCGATGGCCGGGACGCCGCCGTCCTTTTCGTACATCGGATGGTACGCGCGCATGTAGGGCAGCGCGTACACCGCGTCCAGCTCCGACTGCGAAAGCGGCATGTCCGGCGGGTTTTGCAGCAGCCACTTCTTGCCGTGCTTCTGGGCGAGGGGCCTGCCGCGCACCGGGTCCTGCTCGACATACTGCGTCCTGAACGCCTCGGCGTAGGCGCGCCTGTCCTTCGCCACGGCTTCCATCGAGGGAAGCTCGACAAAGCCCTCGGGGACCTCCCCGGCCATCACGCAGGTGCCGGGCACACGCAATTCGGAAAAGTCGCGCCCCGAGGCCATCCACTCGGCCACCTTCAATATGCTGCGCTCCCCCATGCCGAACATCAGCGCGTCCGCGCCGCTGTCCACCAGCACGGAGTTGCGCACGCGGTCGTCCCAGTAGTCGTAGTGCGCGAAGCGACGCAACGACGCCTCCACCCCGCCGATGGCGATGGGAACATCGCGATAAGCCTCGCGGATGCGGTTGCAGTAGACGATGGTCGCGCGGTCGGGCCGGTGTCCGGCCTTTCCGCCGGGAGAGTAGGCGTCCTCGCTGCGCTTCTTCTTCGCGGCGGTGTAGTGGTTCACCATGCTGTCGATCACGCCCGCCGTGACGAGGAAGCCGATCTTCGGCCTGCCGTATTCTTTAAAGGGCTCGCAGGTGTGCCAGTCCGGCTGCGGAAGCATCGCCACGCGATACCCGGCGCGCTCCAGCACGCGGCTGATGATCGCCAGGCCGAACGAGGGATGGTCCACGTAGGCGTCGCCGGTGACGTACACGAAGTCCGGCGCGTCCCAGCCCAGGGCGCGCGCTTCCCTCGCGTTCACCGGCAAAAAGCCGCCCGACATGCGATTCCCTCCTCCGTCATGTGTCGATGCGCGTCAGCTTCGCCAGCGCGCGGTTGCGGTAGTTCAGATCCTCGCGCACCGTGAAACCCATCTCCTCCCAGAAGGCGTTGCCGGGCTCGTTGGTGCGGAACACCAGCAGCGCAACCTTGGCGATGCCCTCGTCCTTCAGCGCGTCCAGCGCGCGATTCACCAGCGCGGTGGCCACGCCCCGGCGGCGAAACGCCTCCGCGACAGCCATGTGGTGGATGAAGCCGCGCCGTCCGTCGTGGCCGGAGAGGATCACCCCGGCCAGCTCCCCGTCGGCCTCCGCCACGAAGCAGGTGGCCGGGTTGCGCTTCAAATAGCGCCCGATGCCGTCCCGGGAGTCGTCCACGTCGTTGAAGCCCATGTTCTTGCACGACATCCACAGGGCGTAGACCCGGTCGTAGTCGTCGAGGGTCATGGGGCGAATGGTCATGGCTCAGCGCCTCCCTGTTCCCACCGCTCTCCCGGGTTCACCTTCTCCACGATCCAGTAGACGATCAGCGGGATGGCGACGCCGCCAAACACGTCGGGGATGTAGTGCTGCTTGGTGTACAGCGTGGACAGGCAGATCAGGATCGCCATCACGAGCGAGTAGGCCCGAAAGCCCCGGGAGATCTCCGGCTGCCCGCGCACGCCCAGCCAGCAGTAGAGGCTGACGAGGCAGTGGAACGACGGGAACAGGTTGAAGGCCTCCTCCCCGCCGTCGATTTTGTACAAAAGCCCCAGCAGCCAGTTGCAGAAGCCCGGCCGCTCGCCGATCTGCATCAGGCCCTCCCCCGCGCGATCCATCAGCGTGGGCATGAGGGCGAGGAACAGAAAGCCGATGAAGCAGGAGACGAACAGGCCGACGGTGTAGTTGACGAAGTTGCGCTTCTTCGTCAGCGAGACCGCGATGGGCCCCATGACCCAGAACGCGTAGGTATAGACGTAGAACAGCACGAAAACCGGCACGACCTGGAACCGGTCGTCGATCGCAGCGATCTTCCAAACGAACGCATGGTCGTACGTCCCCAGCAGGTGGCTGAGGATATGCCCGAGCTTGAACATCGCGGCGATGATCGCGGTATAGCCGAAGCCGCAATACCAGCCCCAGCGCGGAATCCGCCGCACCTGCCTCCAGAACCGACTCATCCCTCGTCGACCTCCCGTTGTGCGTCAGAAAAAAGATATTTGAGCGCCTTGTACTCCCGCAGGTACAGCCCGCGCCGCATTTCGTCGGTCGCGGCGTAGTCCGCGTGGCGCGAGAATTCCTCCATCGCCCGCTCGACAGGCAGCCAGCGCGGCTCCATGCCGACCTCCACCTCGCGCTCGGTCAGGCAGGGCCGGGTCTCGCCCACCGCCCGACAGGGGAAGTAGCGGCTGACGTATTTATAGTCCTCGTAGAACTCGTCGATCTCGAGGACGCAATCGCCGACGGACGCGACGACGCCCGTCTCCTCGGCGACCTCGCGGGCGCAGCAATCGGCCTCGCTCTCGCCCGGCTCCAGGCCGCCGCCCGGGATCATGTACTGGCCGGTGCGCGTCTCGTAGGACAGCAATATCTCGTCCCCGCGCGTCACGATGCCGCGGCAGGCCGTGCGGGTGTGCTCCCAATGGCCGAAGTAGTTGTCGCCGATCGTCTCGATGATCTTCATGGCTTGTCCTCCGGCGGCTGTACGGTAAAGTCGGTCCACTGCACGCGGTTCAGGACCATCACGTCGTTTGCCGGGCGCATGCCCCACTTCTCGTAGAAGCCGACGGCGTTCTCGTTGGCGCAAGTGTAGACGATGATGTCGTCCGGCCCGCCCGCGGCCTCGAGCGCGGCGTCCATCAGCCGCCTGCCGACGCCCCTGCGCACGCAGGCGCGGTCCACGCCCAGGTCGGTGACGAACAGCCAGTAGGCGAAGTCCGTGATGCCGAAGAGCACGCCGACGAGCTTGTCGGATTCGTCGCGGGCCGCGAGGCTGATCGGGGCGCTTTGAACCAGCCTTTCGATGCGCGCCTCGAAGCGCTCCGCCGGGTACTGGCTGCCCAGATCGGTGCGCGCGAGGAAGGCAATGTATTCAGGCGCGGTGAGGCGCTCGGGTCGTATTGAGATCATGGTCGGCTCCTTCGCGAGATTTGTGCATTGTATGGCTTCCCCTCTGGGGAAGCTGTCAGCGTCCTGTGACGCTGACTGATGAGGTCGGGTTCGTCCGGCGCATCGCTGTAAGGGTTTCGACCTCATCCAACCTCGCTGCGCTCGGCCACCTGACGCTGACGCTAGGCCTGCGGTCCCCAGAGGGGAAGGCTTTTGGACGTATGCAGGGGCGGGCGGCGCATCGCCGCGGGGTGCGGTCCCACCGCCCCTACGGGGAGGCTATCCCTGTTCCCTGTTCCCTGTTCCCTGTTTCCTTTCCTCCGCCTCTTCCTCTTCAAACCTCTCCACGACCTTCTCCATCACCTTCACGGCGTCGGGCAGGAGCTTCTCGACGTCCTTGCCGCGCTCGTAGAAGTACAGCTCGGGCGGGTTGACGGGCTTGACGCGGAAGAACTGCGGGAAGGCCTTGACCGCGGCCAGCACGCGCATCAGGTCGATATCGGCGTTCATGCAGAAGCGCAGCATCATCTCGTCCCCGCGCATGGCGACGTAGTCGATGCCCAGCCGCGCGCACAGCGCCTTCAGGTGGGCGATGTCGACCAGGTTCATCACGGGCCGGTTCGGGTCGCCAAAGCGGTCGATCAGCTCCTCCAGCAGGTCGTCGCGGTTGTCGCGGTTGCGGATCGAGGCGATCTTCTTGTACATCTCCACGCGCAGCAGGTCGTTGGCGATGTACTCCTGCGGCAGGTAGGCATCGACGCGCAGGTCCACGCGCGTCTCGATGTCGTCCAGCGACACATCGCCGCGCAGCTCGCGCACCGCCTCCTCGATCATCTTCACGTACAGGTCGTAGCCGACCGTGGCCATGAAGCCGCTCTGCTCGCTGCCCAGCAGGTTGCCCGCGCCGCGGATCTCCAAATCGCGCATCGCAACGCGGAAGCCCGAGCCGAACTCGGTGAACTCGCGGATGGCGTTCAGGCGCTTGTCGGCGGCCTCGGTGAGCACCTTGCTGGGGTTCACGGTCAGATAGGCGTAGGCCAGGCGGTTGCTGCGGCCCACGCGCCCGCGCAGCTGGTAGAGCTGGGCCAGGCCGAAGCGGTCCGCGTCGCAGACGATCAGCGTGTTCGCGCGGGGCACGTCCAGCCCCGCCTCGATGATCGTCGTGCATAGCAGCACGTCGAACTTGCCGTCGTAGAAGTCCAGCATCACGTCCTCGAGCGCGTGCTCGCGCATCTGGCCGTGGCCGATGGCGATGCGCGCCTCCGGCACCAGCTTCTTGAGGCGCGCGTACATCACCTCGATGGTCTGCACGCGGTTGTGCAGCACGTACACCTGCCCGCCGCGCGAGAGCTCGCGCAGGATCGCGTCGCGCACGAGCCCGTCGGAGTACTCGACGACGTAGGTCTGCACCGGGTAGCGCTCCTCCGGCGGGGACTGCAGCAGCGACATGTCGCGGATGCCCACCATGCTCATGTGCAGCGTGCGCGGGATGGGCGTCGCCGTCAGCGTCAATACGTCCACCGAGCGCTTCAGCTTCTTGATGGCCTCCTTGTGCGTGACGCCAAAGCGCTGCTCCTCGTCCACCACCAGAAGGCCCAGGTCCTTGAACTGCACGTCCTTGGCCAGCAGCCGGTGCGTGCCCACGACGACGTCCAGCTCGCCCGACTTCAGCTTTTCGATGATCTGCTTCTGCTCGGCCGCGGTCTTGAAGCGGCTGATGGTCTCCACCCGGATGGGAAAGCCGGAGAAGCGGTTGAGCATCGTGGCGTAGTGCTGCTGCACCAATATCGTGGTCGGGGCCAGCATGGCGGCCTGCTTGCCGCTCATCACGCATTTGAAGATGGCCCGCAGCGCCACCTCGGTCTTGCCGTAGCCCACGTCGCCGCACAGCAGCCGGTCCATGATCTTCGGCTTCTCCATGTCGCGCTTGATGTCCTCGATGGCGGCCAGCTGGTCCGGCGTCTCCTCCCAGGGGAAGCCGTCCTCAAACTCGCGCTGCCAGGGGGTGTCCGGGTCGAAGGCGTAGCCGGGGATGGACTCGCGCGCGGCGTAGAGCTTCAGCAGGTCGCCCGCGATGGCCTGCACGCTCTGGCGCACCTTGCTCTTCTGGCGTTGCCACTCGCCGCCGGAGAGGCGGTTCAGCTTCGGGGCCTCGCCCTCGCTGCCGATGTATTTCTGCACGCGGTCCAGCTGGTCCGTGGGCACGTACAGCTTGTCGCTGCCCTGATAGCGGATGTGCAGAAAATCGCGGTAGGTGCCGTCGCTGGCGAGGCGCACCATGCCCATGTACTGCCCGATGCCGTGGTTCTCGTGCACCACGTAGTCGCCGACCTTCAGGTCGGTGAACGCGGCGATCTTCTCGCCCGTCTTGGCGCGGGAGCGGTTCTTCTGGCGGTTCACGCCGTAGATGTCCGACTCCGCCACCACCGCAAAGCGCAGCTCGGGATACACGAAGCCGCGGTTCACCGTCAGCGGGAAGATCAGCGGCGCGCCCTCTTCCAGCCTTTCCGGCGGCTGGGCGACGAACGGCGCGACGCTGCCCTGGTTGCGGATCGCGCCCTCCAGGCGCTCGCCGCGGGCCGTGCCGCCCGCCAGCAGCGCGACCTTCCAGCCCTCGTCCTTCCAGCGGATCAGGTCGCGGGCCAGCTCCTTGACGTTGCCCTGGTAGGCCGGGGCGTTGCGGCACTCCAGCTTGAACAGCGCCCTGGGCGCAAAGTCCGCCTCGGTGCGCATGAACAGGCTGGTCAGAAGCGTCGTATGGCCCGACAGCTTTTGAAGCAGCGCGTCGTAGTCGATCAGCAGGTCCGCCTGGCACGGCAGCGCCTCCTGGCGCTCCAGCGCTGCGGCGTAGCGCTCCTTGAATTCCAGAAAGCGGTTTTCGCAGCGCTCGCGCAGGCGGTCCGTCTGGTCGAACACGAGGATGGGGTTTTCGAGATAGTCCGCCGGGGTCTGCTCGTAGCCCAGCAGCACCGGCAACAGCGACTCCGCGCCGTCGGGCAGGCGCTGGGTGCGCAGGGCCTCCAGCACGTTCTCGAAGTTGCGGCGCAGCGCCGAGCCCACCGTGACGCGCGCGGGCATCTGCACCACGCCCCGGCCGCCCTTCTTGCGGGGCCTGGGCGCGCCGTCCTCGTCCTCGTCCTCGCCCGCCAGGCGCAAAAACTCGTCGAACGGGATGAGGTTGAATTCCTCCTCGATGCGCTGCTGGCGGTCCGGCGCGCCGCTTCCGGCGCCCGAATCCAGCATGCCGCGAAGCGCCTCGCAGGCGCGCTCGCGCGCCGCGTCGTCGAGCAAAATCTCCTGCGCCGGGTACAGGCTCAGGCGCGGCCGCCGGGAGACGGCGCGCTGGGTCATCACGTCGAAGGTGCGGATGGAGTCGATCTCGTCGTCGAAGAACTCCACGCGCAGCGCGTCCGGCCCACCCACGGGATAGACGTCCAGTATGCCGCCGCGCAGGGCGCACTGGCCCCGCGCCTCCACCAGGTGCACGCGCTCGTAGCCCGCCGCCGTGAGTTTCTCCATCAGCTGGGCGGGCTCCATGCGCTCGCCCTCGGCGAGCTGGATGATGCGCTCGGAGAAGTCCCGCGCCGGGGCCAGCCTGAACAGCATCGCGTCCGCCGGCACCACCAGCGCCTTCACGCTCCCGCACAGGCAGTCGCCCAGCGCCTCGATGCGGCGCATCGACAGCTCGCGGCTGGAGGCGGCGCTGCGCAGGAAGGTGATGTCGCGGGCGGGCAGGTGCCGCGCCGCGCCGCCCAGCAGCACGTTCAGGTCCTCGGTCATGCGCGCCGCGGCCTGGTCGTTGGGCTCGATCACGAGCAGCGGCCTGCCCAGCTTCCGCGCCGCCGACGCCAGCACGTGCGCCCGCTGCGAGTCGTCCGGACCGTACAGCGAACAGACGCCCGGCTCCTCGAGCGCGCGCGCCAGCTGACGGAAGGTCTCCAGGCCCTCCATCGGCTCATAGAGGCAGTTCAGGTTCCAAGATGTTTCCTGCATACAATTCCTTTACCGAAAAGCGAAACGTTATTATTTTATCGTTTCGTACAGATCCTTCGCTTCGCTCAGGATGACAGGCGAAGCGATGTGCTGTCATTCTGAGCGGAGCGAAGCCTGTGGCGAAGCGCAGTCGAAGAATCTGTACATTTCGATTTTCACGCGCATACCAGGCGGACACGCGGCATCCGTCACCGTTACCCATTCAGTTTCCCCACCAGCTGTCGCGCGGCGTCCACGCCCTCGGCGATCAGCGTGGCGACGACGTCCGCCGCGCCGACGTAGGCGTCGAACATCGTCTGGCGCAGCTCCTTCGTGGCGTAGGTGGAAAGCACCCAGTCCTTCATGTCCCAGCCCTCGGCGGGGCGGCCGATGCCCACGCGCACGCGCGGGAAGTCGTCCCGGCCCAGCAGGTAGATGATGTTGCGCATGCCGTTGTGCGTCCCGGCGCTGCCGGAGGGCCTGAAGCGCAGCTTGCCCTCGGGCAGGTCCACGTCGTCGTAGACCACGATCAGGTGGTCGGGCTCGGGCTTGTACCAGTTGCACAGCTGCACCACGCTCTCGCCGGAGAGGTTCATGAACGTCTGCGGCTGGCAGAGCGCCACGCGCTGGCCGCGGATCGTGCCCTCGCCCACGACGGCCTTGCAGCGCAGCCGCTGGATGGGGATGTCGTACTTCTGGCTGAGCACCTCCGTCACGTCGAAGCCGACGTTGTGGCGGGTGTGCTCGTATTTGCGGCCCGGGTTGCCCAGGCCCACGATCACATACATCTTCGTTGCCTCCGGAAAACTCCCTTTCCCACCATTGTACAGGCCGCGCCGCCCGTTGTCAAGCAAAAAACAGGCCTCGGTCTGTTTTTTCAGACCTCGGCCTGTTTTTTGTCACAGCCGACCGACGTCGGTCGGGAAAGATTTAGCAAGATCCTTAACGCTGCGCTAAGCCTGCGGCAACACTTCGCTCAGGATGACTTGATTTAGCAAGATCCTTCACTTCGTTCAGGATGACATCCACTGCGTGGATGTCACTTCTTCTTCATGAAGCTGGGCACGTCGGGCGCGAAGCCGCGGCGGCTCTGGCCGCGGGGCGCCTCCTGGCCGTCCTCCTGGTACACGCGGCGGCGCGGGGCGTTCGCGCGCTCGGAGCGGCGCTGTTCGCGCTGCTCGTAGCCGTCGACGTCCCTGTCGCGGGGCGCGCGCTCGCGCGGGCGACGCTCGAAGATCGGGGAGACGGGCTCCTCCTCGTAGCGGGAGGCGCGGGCCGGGCGCTCCGGCTGCTCCTCATCGCCCAGGTCGAGCTCCTTGTTCTCGCCGATGGAGGACGCGGTGCGGCTGGCGGAGAAGGCGGGCTTCTCGAAGCCGGTGGCGATCACGGTGATCTTCACCTCGTCGGTCATGCTCTCGTCGATGCCGGCGCCGAAGATGATGTTGGCCTCCGGATCGGCCGCGGCGGTGATCAGCTGGGCCGCCTCGTTGATGTCGATGATGGAGGTGTCCGGGCCGCCGGTGATGTTGATCAGCACCGCGCGCGCGCCGTCGATGCTCGTCTC
This sequence comes from uncultured Eubacteriales bacterium, assembly GCA_902773515.1. Taxonomy (GTDB): domain Bacteria; phylum Bacillota; class Clostridia; order Christensenellales; family Aristaeellaceae; genus UBA2862. Next base: position 8,895 of record CACYET010000058.1, read on the forward strand.
GAGCATCGGGCTGGAGATGGCCTGCTTGGCGGCGTCCACCATGCGGCTCTCGCCCTTGCCCACGCCGATGCCCATGTGGGCCAGGCCGCGGGACTGCATCACGGTGCGCACGTCCGCGAAGTCGAGGTTGATCAGGCTCGGCACGGCGATCAGGTCGGAAATGCCCTGGATGCCCTGGCGGAGCGTGTCGTCCGCGATCTTGAAGGCGTCGGTCATCGTGGTGCCCTTGGTCACGACGGACAGCAGCCTGTCGTTGGGAACCACCACGAGGGTGTCCACGTTGGCCTTGAGCTTCTCGATGCCGGCCTCGGCGTTGCGCATGCGCTGGCGTCCCTCGAACAGGAAGGGCTTGGAGACCACGCCGATGGTCAGTATGCCCATCTCGCGGGCGGTCTCGGCGATGATCGGGGCCGCGCCGGTGCCGGTGCCGCCGCCCATGCCGCAGGTGACGAATACGAGGTCGGAGCCCTTGATGGTGTTGGCGATCTCCTCGCGGCTCTCCTCGGCGGCCTTCTGGCCCACCTCGGGGTTCGCGCCTGCGCCCAGGCCCTTGGTCAGCTTGTCGCCGATCTGGATCTTGGTC
>CACYET010000059.1:0-5425 GCA_902773515.1 uncultured Eubacteriales bacterium
ACATCGTCGACAAGGTGGCTATGATCCAGTCGGTGGACCGCGAGGCCCTCGCCCGGGAGATCTCCCGCCGCGCCGAGGCGGCCGGGGTCCAAATGCCGGTGCTGGTGCAGGTGAACATCGCCCGCGAGGCGCAGAAGGCGGGCGTGGACGAGGAGGAGCTCGTGCCGCTTCTGAAGCTGTGCGGCGAGCTGTCGGGGCTGAAGGTGCGGGGGCTGATGGCCATCATGCCCATCGCCAACGACCCGGAGGCCGTGCGGCCCTACTTTCGGCGCATGCGCGACTGGTTTGAGCGGCTTCGGGACATGAATTTGGACAACATCGAGATGCAGACCCTGTCGATGGGCATGTCCGACGACGCGATCGTCGCCGCGCAGGAGGGCGCGACGATGGTGCGGCTGGGCCGGGCCCTGTTCGGCGCGAGGCATTACTGATTTCTTCATAAGCAGATTTGGGAGTGAAAATCCATGGCGCGCAATAAATCCGGTGGCTTCAACAAGCTGTTGAACTTCATAGGCCTGGTGGACGACGAGGACACCCGGGACACCTACGGCGAGGAGTATTCCGAGGGCGGCTACGGCCGGCAGTCGGGCTATTCCCCCTCGCGGCAGCCCCGCGCGGCGGCGAACGGCCGCGGCGCGTCGTTCTCCCGCCAGACGGGCTCCAGCCGGCCCTCCGGCCGCATGCCCGATTCCGGCAGCCGCAGCCGCTACGAGAGCCGCTACGACGCTCCCGGCCGCTATCCGAGCCGCTACGAGGGCCGGAGCTCGTCCGTGCCCAGCCGCGCCACGCGGGGCTACGACGACTATCGCGTCGGCGAGCGGCGCACGCCCTCGCGCTTTGACGACAGCGGCTACGGCGCCCGCGCCCAGCGCGAGCCCTCCCGCTACAACCAGCCCGACTCCCGCTACAGCAGCGCCAACGTGCCCCAGCGGACCGCGCCGCAGCGCATGCGCGTCAGCCCGCGCTCGCGCACGGTGATGTACTCGCTGCACACGCTGGAGGACTGCTGTGAGGTGATCGACCAGCTGATCGCGAACAACACCGTGGTGCTGACGATGGACGAGCTGGACGGCCGCCTGCTGCAGCGCGCGGTGGACACGCTCTCCGGCGCGGTGTTCGCGCTGCACGCCTCCATCCGCAAGGCCTCGGACAAGACCTACCTGGTCGCGCCGATGTCGGTGGAGATCAACGAGGCGTATGACATGGACAGGAAGTTTTAGGAGACAGGGAACAGGGAACAGGGAATAGGGAACAGGGAACAGGGAACAGGGAGTAGGGAGTAGGGAGTAGGGAGTAGGGAGTAGGGGGTACCCCAGCCCATCCGAGCGAGGTGATACGATGCCGGTTCTGTACGAAGTCTTCTACGCGGTGAGCATCTTCCTGCGGCTGGTTACGTCGGCGATCGTGATCTACTGCGTGCTCAGCTGGTTCCGCCCCGACTTCAAGGCCTTCTACATGCTGCGCAGCTTCATACAGCCGTTCCTCGCGCCGTTCCAGAAGCTGTCGATAAAGCTGATGCGCCGCTTCAACGCGCCGGTGGACTTCACCTGCCTGTTCGCGGTGCTGGGCTACCAGCTGTTGCAGCGCCTGCTCTGGCGGCTGTACATCCTGCTGGCGCGCGGGCTGTGAACGGCGACGCGCTCTCGAAGCGCCTGAACGAACTGGCCCTGCGGGCCGCGCACACCGGCGCGCCGTGCTTTTCCCGGTTCCTGGAGCCCTCGCAGCGGGACGATGCCCGCGCCGCGGCCAACCGGGCGGGAGCGCGCGCGACCTTCTATGGCGGCTACGAAGACGCGGAGCGCGTGATAGCGGCCTTTTACGACGGGGACGCGCCGGAAGCGGGGGATTATCCCATCCGCGCCCTGCGCATCGAGTGGAACGCGAAGTTCGCCAACCCCGGCCATCGGGACCTGCTCGGCGCGGCGATGGGCCTGGGTGTCGAGCGCGAGACGATGGGCGACATCGCCATGGGGGAATACAAGGGCGGAAGATGCGCCTACCTGTTCGCGCACGCGGACATGGCGGACTACGTTGCCGCGAGCCTCACCGGCGCGGGGCGGGCGTCCGTGAAGGCGAGCGTGGCGGCGGAGAAGCCCAGCCTCCTGCCCCCGGAGGGCGTCGAGCTGCGGCTCACCGTGCAGCAGGAGCGCCTGGACGCGGTGCTGGCGGCGGCCTGCCGCCTCTCCAGAAGCGAGGCGCAGCGGCTGGTCGCGGCGGGGCTGGTGAAGCTGAACCACGCGATCAACACCCGCGCCGACGCCAAGCTCGAGCCCGGGGACCTGATTTCCGCGCGCGGCTACGGGCGCATCCGCGTGGACGGCTTCCAGGGCCAATCCCGGCGGGGTCGGCTGATCGTGGCGGCGTTCAAATATGGCGGCAATGGAAAATAAATCGTAACGTCGCGTTATGCGGCAGGAAACCGGCGCACGGGCGTCGAAGGTAAATGGGATTGTTTTTGTTTTGGATACAATAACGCATATACATCAGCGATGAAAGGACGGTTTTGGATATGGCGATCAGCGTTAAGGACATTCAGGAGAAGGAATTTGGCACGCAGGCCAGCGGCGGCTACAACATCGAGCAGGTGGACGATTTCCTGGACGAGATCTCCGAGCAGATGGCGGCCCTGGTGCGCGAGAACCTGGAGCTGAACAAGCAGATCAAGGCGCTGGAGGCCGATGTGAAGGCCGCGCAGCTGGCCGCCGAGGCCGCCGAGGCCAAGACGCCGGACTACAACGAGAAGAGCTACTTTGCCAACCTGCAGAACGCCATGCGCGAGAGCCTGATCGGCGCGCAGCGCATCGCGGATGAGACCATGGAGGAGGCCAACCGCAAGGCCCAGAAGACCGTGGGCGACGCCCAGGTGCAGGCCGACCAGATCACCGTGTCCGCCAAGGAGAAGGCCGACGCACTGGTGAGCCAGGCCCAGCAGGAGGCCGACCAGCTGACCGCCGACGCCCAGGGCCGCCTGGAGACGCTGGAGAAGAAGTACGAGGCGCTGAAGACCGCCGCCGCGAACTACAAGGCGGAGTTCAGCCGCATCCTCGACCAGCAGGCCACCGCGCTGCGGGAGAGCACCGGGCTGTTCTGATTTTTTAAATGTCACACCCAATACAGGGGCGGCGATGCGCCGCCCCTGTATTGACGTGACTTGTATAATCCCGCCCCCCTCTGGAAAATCTAACCATCCGAGGGGGTGGTGGGCATGACCGGGCGGGACCGGGAGCGCATCGACCGGCTGATGGACGCGCTGGAGCGGATGCGCCTGGACGAATACGTGGAGTACGTGAGCAACCGGCGGCGCATGATCGGCCGGAACATACTCTACGGCGCGTGCCGCGGCCTGGGGTTCACGCTGGGCTTTTCGGTGCTGGGCGCGCTGCTGGCGGCGCTGCTGCGCGCCGTGGTGACGGACAACATACCGCTGATCGGCGGTTTTTTGGCGGAGGTCATACGTGCGATTGAGGCGAGGATGTAGGGGCGCGTGGATCGCGCTGGCGGCGGTGCTCGTCGACCGCCTGACGAAGGCGGCGGCGCGCGCGTCGGGCGGGCGCGGCCCGCTGATCCCCGGGATCGTGAACCTGCGGCCCGTGGAAAACCGGGGCGTGGCCTTTTCGATGCTCTGGGGAAAGCCGCTGCTGCTGGCGCTGTTCACGGCGCTGTTGATCGCCGGGGTAGTGGGCTGGCTGATCGCCCGGCCCGGGGCCCCGCGGCTTGCGCGGACCGGCCTGTGGCTGATCGTCGGCGGCGGGCTGGGCAACCTCTACGACCGCCTTGTCTACGGCAGCGTGACCGACTTCATCGACCTCGCCTTCGTGCGCTTCGCGGTGTTCAACGCCGCCGACGTGTTCATCTGCGTCGGCGCGGCGCTGGTGGTGATCGATGCGTGGAGGAAGGAAAAAGGGAGAGAATAGGGAGGAGAGTTCAGAGTTGAGAGTTTAGAGTTGAGATAAAATGCCCGGGCACGGTTTCCAGGCATCTTCGCGGGAACAATGGATTGAAGATGGACGATATTCCGGGCGCGGCTGTCTGATCTAAACTCTAAACTCTTATCTCTGAACTCTGTTGCTGTACCATGGCTAATTCTGTGATCGATTCTATCGTTCCCGCCGAGTCGGAGGGAGAGCGGCTGGACGTGTTCGCGGCGCGGGCGGCGGGCGTGACGCGCTCGCGCGCGGGCGCGCTGATCCGCGAGGGCCGCGTGTGTGTGGACGGCGAGGCGCGCGCGAAGGCCGGCTTTGTGCTCAAGGGCGGCATGGCCGTGCGCGTGGAGGTGCCCGAGGCGGCGCCCGCGGCGGCGCAGCCGGAGGACATCGCGCTGGACATCCTCTACCAGGACGACGACCTGGCCGTGGTGTTCAAGCCCTCGGGCATGGTGGTGCATCCAGCGGCGGGCAACGAGCGCGGCACGCTGGTGAACGCGCTGCTGGCGCGGCTGGACAACCTGTCCGGCATCGGCGGGGAGATCCGCCCCGGCATCGTGCACCGCATCGACAAGGACACGTCGGGCCTCTTGCTGGTGGCGAAGAACGACATGGCGCACCTGTCGCTGTCCGAGCAGATCAGGGCGCACACGGTGCAGCGGGCCTACCGGGCCATCGTGATCGGCGGCTTCAAGGCGGGCGAGGGCACCGTCGACGGGCCCATCGGACGGCATCCCACCGACCGCAAGCGCATGGCCATCGTGCCGAACGGGCGCGAGGCCCGGACGCACTGGACGGTGCTGGAGCCGCTGCGGGGCGCGACGCTGATCGAGGCGCGGCTGACCACCGGGCGCACGCACCAGATCCGCGTGCACATGGCCTCCATCGGCCATCCCGTGCTGGGCGATCCCGTGTACGGGCCAAAGAAGTCGCCGTATCCGGTGGCGGGCGGGCAGCTGCTGCACGCCTTTAGGATCGGCTTCGAGCACCCGCGCACCGGCGAGCACATGCTGTTCGAGGCCGAGCCGGAGCCCCGGTTCACCCAGTGGTTGCAGAAATTGCGGCAGTAGAGCGTTCTCCTGCGGTCACTTCCTGGAAGCGTCGAGCGGGGCCGGTGAACGTAAAAATTGCAAAAATATGAATTACATTTCCAATATATGACGATTTTGCTTGAAAAACCCTCCCGTCTGTGATAAAATGGGTGCACCATTGAGTAAACGGGGGGATTTTGTTTGCGCATGAAACGCATCCTCTGCCTGCTGGCGGCGCTGTGCCTGCTGGCGGCGGCGCTGCCGCTGCCCGGGACGTCGGCGCTGGCGAGCGCCCAGTATTACATCACGGTGGACATCACCAACCAGATCGTCACCGTATACGTCAACGGCAATACGTCCGACGCCGGCATCGTGCGGCAGATGATCTGCTCCACGGGCCGCTCGGCCACGCCCACGCCCACGGGCACCTTTTCGCTGCCCTCCAAGACCTACGCGCAGGAGCGCACGGGG
>CACYET010000059.1:5440-14580 GCA_902773515.1 uncultured Eubacteriales bacterium
GCGCAGGAGCGCACGGAGTGGTACTACTTCTCGGAGTACAACTGCTACGCCAAGTGGGCCACGCGCATCTACAAGGGCATACTGTTCCACTCGGTGCTCTACACCGCGGCGAAGAAGGGCCCCACGAAGGCCTCGAAGAACGCGCTGGGCTCGCAAGCCTCCCACGGCTGCGTGCGCCTGCGCGTGGACGACGCCCAGTGGATCGCGCAGAACTGCCCCGCGGGCACGAAGTGCAGGATCTACCACAGCGGCGCGGCCAACGAGGACCTGCGCAAGCGGTTAAAGAGCAAGAGCTTTTACGTGGGCAGCCAGACCTACGACAGCTTCATGGGCCGTGCGGAGGGCAGCTCCGGCCAGGCGCCGGTGGTGAAGATCAACCTGTCCCGCGGCAAGAAGGGCGAGCTGGTGGGCCAGCTGCAGGGCCGCCTGCGCGCGCTGGGCTACTATGACGGGGCCCTGGACTCGAAGTTCGGCAAGACCACCAAGGCCGCCGTGCAGGCCTTCCAGGCCGCGGTGGGCGTCAAGAAGACCGGCAAGGTGAACAACGACCTGTGGAATCGCATCTTTGCCGACAACGCGCCGCTGGGCAACCTCGCCACGCTGGTCGAGGGCTGGCAGGGCCCGTGCGTGGCCGTGCTGCAGCAGGCGTTGACAGACCTCAAGATGTTTGCCGGCGCGGTGGACGGCAACTATGGCGCGGACACCACCGCCGCCGTCACGTGCTTCCAGCAGTGCTACAACCTGGCCGTGACCGGCACGGCCGACAGCGCCCTGCAGCAGGCCGCCGTTCAGAGGGCGGCCGAGGTGAAGGCGCAGTTCGGCGAGGCGGCCTATCAGCTGGTGACCAGCGAGACGCCGGTCACGCTGGCGACGATCACCGCCAAGCGCTACATCCGCATGCGCTCCGCGCCCAAGAAGGGCAAGAAGCTGGCGAAGCTGGTGCGGGGCGCGCAGGTGAAGGTGCTGGCCGACGGCGAGAAGTGGGTGCAGGTGCAGTACAACGGCGTCGTCGGCTATGTGGAGCGCAAGTTCCTCAACATGTTCGCCGGCGCGGAGGTGGCCGTGAGCTTCCAGCTCGTGCCGCCGCCCGAGCCGGAGCCCACGCCCTATTTGCCCGGCGTGGAGGACACGGCGGTGCTGGCGCTGCCCGACGAGGCGGCGGACATCATCATCGAGGACCCGGCTCCGTCGCCCGCGCCGGTCGAGGAGACCGCTCCCTCAACCACGCCCGAACCGGTTGACGAGACCGCCCTCCCGACCCTCGAGCTGGCGAGCGCGGAGGCCGCCGCGGCCCATCAGGAGATCGCCGAGGCGAACGCCGAACCGGCCGCGCCGGAAGCGGTTGAAGCAAAAATAGAGCCGACCACCCCGGAAGTGACGGAAGCGAACGCCGAACCGGCCACGCCGGAAGTGACTGAAGCGAACGCCGAACCGACCACCCCGGAAGTGGCGGAAGCGGACGCCGAACCGGAAGGCGAAGCGCCGACGGAGCCTGCGGCAGAGCCGGAGAATGAAGCGGCCCCGCTGCCGAAGTACGCGGTGGCGCTGGCGGGCGGCGCGGCGCTGTACGCGCAGCCGGATGCGCCCGAACCGCTGGCGACGCTGGCGGAGGGCGAGGCGCTGGAGGTCGCGGAGGTCGCGGACGGCTGGATTGCCGTGGCCTATGGCGGCGCGACGGCGTGGGTCGCCGCGGCGCAGGTCGCGCTGACGGACGCGCTGCCCGAGCCCGCCGAAGCCGCCGCCGAGCCCGTAGCGGAGCAGATTTCCGCCGAGGAAGCCGCCGCCGTCGAGCCCGTTGTCGAGGCTGCCGAGCCCGTAGCGGAGCAGGTTTCCGCCGAGGAAGCCGCCGCCGAGCCCGGTGCGGAGGCCGTCGAGCCCGCCGCCGATCCCGCCGAGGCGCTCATGGAGCCCGGCGCGGAGCCCGCGGAACCCGCTGCCGAGGCGGCGGACGACGGGAACGATACCGGCCTGGACATCGAGTGGGAAGAGGCGCCGCAGGATGCGGTCGGGGAGGAATAGGGCCTTCCCGGAAGGCTTCCCCAACAAAACCATCACCCGGAGGAGACCCATATGAGCCGATTGGGCGATACCATTCGCGCGGCGCGCCTCAAGGCGAAGCTGACGGAGAAGGCGCTGGGCAAGAAGTGTGGCCTGGCGGAGAGCTACATCAAGGACCTGGAGTCGGGGCGCAAGATCGTCTCCGACGCGCAGGCCCAGCGCATCCTGAAGGTGCTAGGCGTGTCGAACCCCGTGTCCACGGAGCTGGAGGTGGCGGCGGAGCCGGAGGTGAAGCTTCGCCCGCGGCCCCGGGCCTACGTGCTGCCGGTGGAGGAGCAGGCCGAGAACGCGAAGAAGGCCGCGGAGGAGTCGTCGGACGCCTGGCTGGACGCGCTGGGCGGCGTGGTGAAGCGGGTGCCGGTGATGTCGCCGGACGGCCTGGTGATCGACCACGTGCTCACGCCCGTCGTCAGCGGCAGGATCGAGGGCGGCGCGCCGGACAAGGTGCTCTACTATCGCGTGCCGGACGATATGCTGCGGGGCTTCCGCGTCCACGCGGGGGACCTGCTGCTCGTCACGCCCACCGCGAAGGTGGAGGACGGGGCGCTGATGCTGGTGGAGCGCGACGGCGAGCGCGTGGTGCGCAAGCTGCTGAAGCTGGACGGCGCGCGCGTGCAGATGCAGGCGTTTGACCACGAGTTCACCGCCGACGTGGCCCCCGCCGCCGAGGTAAAGGTGCTCGGCCGCTGCGTGAAGCTGGTCAGGAGTTTGTAGAAGGAAAAAGACTTTCACATTCCAAAAGCCTTCCCCTTTGGGGAAGGTGGCAGCCCGCAGGGCTGACGGAAGAGGTCCTTTCGATTGGCTCAGCGCCTTCATCGGAGCGGAGGCGCGAAGCCTGACGTGTGGGGACCTCTTCCGACCTCACTTCGTTCGGCCACCTTCCCCAGAGGGGAAGGCTATTTTTCTTGCCCCCGCGCGGTTTGTATGTTACAATATTCATATCAGATTTGAAAACGCGCCTTGCGCGAGGGGGAGAGAATATCTATGAACGCAACCAAGAAGCTGTCGACGGGCAAGGTGTGGTGCTTTGCCGTGGGCCAGTTCGGGTGGTCGGTGCTGGCGGCGCTGATCTCCAGCTGGCTGGTGAACTACTACCAGCCCGACCTGGCCACCCAGCAGGCGGGCCAGCCCATCTTCATTCCGCAGGGACTGGCGATCCTGGGCGTATTGACGATCCTGGGCGCGATCACGGCGTTCGGGCGCATCTTTGACGCCGTCACCGACCCGCTGATCGCCTCGCTGTCGGACCGCTGCAAGTCGAAGGACGGGCGGCGCATCCCGTTCATGCGCGCGGCGGCGGTGCCGTTCGCGCTGGCCTGCATCTTCACGTTCTGGTCGCCGGTGAACGGCGAGAGCTGGGTGAACGCGGGCTTCCTGTTTTTGATGCTGATGCTGTTCTACCTGTTCATGACGATGTACTGCACGCCCTACAACGCGCTGATCCCGGAGCTGGGCGCGGACCAGAAGACGCGCATGGCCATCTCCACCTCCATCAGCTTCACCTACATCGCCGGCATGGCGATGGCGTATCTCGCGCCGGTGATCTGGGGCATGCTGCAGGGGGCGGGGCTGGAGCGCGTGCTGGCCATAAGGCTGACGTTCACGGGCCTGGCGCTGATCGGCATGGTGTGCATGTTCGTGCCGGTGTTCACGATCAAGGAGAAGGAGTACGTCACGGCCGCGCCCAGCGAGTCCACGGCGCTCAAGTCGCTGGCGGCGACGTTCCGCAACAAGGACTTCCGCGTGTTCGTGGCCTCGGACATCGCCTACTTCCTGGGCATCACGATGTTCCAGACGGCGCTGCCGTTCTTCGTCACCAGCCTTCTGAAGCTGGACGAGGGCATGAGCACCGTGTACTTCGTGCTGATGACGGCGCTATCTGTGCTGTTCTACGTGCCCGTCAACAAGCTGACGCCGAAGTTCGGCAAGAAGAAGCTGATCCTGTTCGCGTTCTGCGTGTTCACCGTCAGCTTCGTCTACACCGCGTTCTTCGGCCAGAGCCTGCCGATCCCGCCGGCGGTGCAGGGCTACATCCTCTGCGCGGTGGCGGCCCCGGCCATGGCGATCTTCGGCATCCTGCCGCAGGCCGTGGTGGCGGACATCTCCGAGTGCGACGCGCTGGAGAGCGGCGAGAACCGCAGCGGCATGTTCTTCGCGGCGCGCACGTTCGCGTTCAAGCTGGGCCAGTCCATCGCCATGCTGCTGGTGACGGCCTTCGCCACGATCGGCCAGGAGACCGGCGCGGGCTATCGCATCACGGCCGTGGCCGCCGCGGCGGTGTGTGTGCTGGGCGGCGTGCTGTTCATGCTGTACAATGAGAAGAAGGTCTACGCGAGGATTTTGAGGAAATAGGGAGTAGGGAACAGGGAGTAGGGAGTAGGAATAGCTGCTGCCGCGTTTTTGGCATTTCCTACTCCCTACTCCCTACTGCCTACTCATTGAATTGACAAGGAGGTCATTCCATGCCTAACCCGCGCTTCAACCCCGACGGCCTGGCGCTGTCGGCGGACTACGCCCGGACGATGAACGAGGCGGCGCTGCCCGAGATCGACGCCCGCCGCACGGATCTGCAGGTTTCCGGCGACGGCGGAAGGCCGCTGTTCGTCAGCCGCTTCGACGCCGAAAAACCATCGGGAACTGTCCTCATCGTGCACGGCTTCACCGAGAACGCCAACAAGTTCACCGAGCTGATCCACTCGCTGCTGGCCAGCGAATTCAGCGTGCTGGCCTACGACCAGCGCGGCCACGGGCGCTCCTGGCGCGACCCGGCGCTGGGCGACCGTTCGCTGACGCACGTGGACGACTTCGACGAGTACGTGCGGGACATGGAGGCCGTGGTGAAGAAGGTTCTCTCGGGCATGCCGAAGCCGTGGTTCCTGTTCGCGCATTCGATGGGCGGCGCGGTATCCTCGCTGTTCCTGGAGCGGCATGGCGGCGTGTTCGAGCGCGTGGCGCTGTGCGCGCCGATGATCGAGGCAAACCTGGGCGGGCTGCCCGTGGCCGCGGCGAAGGCGATGTGCGGCGCGGCCAAGCTGCTGGGCCAGCGCAAAAAGCGCATATTCGCCTCGAAGTCCTACTCCGGCCCGGAGGACTTTGAAAATTCCGCCGCCGCCGGGAAGGAGCGCTTCGACTGGTACGACGCCATGAAGGCCGCCACGCCCGCGTTCCAGAACAACGGACCCTCCTACGGCTGGACGCAGCAGGCGATCCGGGCCAACCGCATGGTGCTGGCCCCGGGCGCGGTGGAGAGGATCGACGTGCCCGTGCGGGTGTACACCGCCGAGCGCGACGGCTCCGTGATGCCCGAGGCGCAGAAGGCGTTTGTCGCGCGGTTGCGGGACGGCCAGCGCGTGTTGGTGAAGGGCGCCAAGCACGAGATCTACCGCTCCCCGGACGACGTGCTGTTCCCGTGGTGGCACGAGGTGTTGGAGTACTACCGGGGGAATGTGAAGAACGACGGGAGCAACGGATGACGGGAGAGTAGACAAGCCTTCCCCAAAGGGGAAGGCTTTTGGATCGCGAGAGCATTCGACGAAATCAGGTTAAATGTTTGGTCAGAGCCCGTACCCCTTGCGGTGCGGGCTTTTTTTATTTATAATAGATTGTGGAAGAATATTCAATCACTGACGGCGGAGAGGGAACCGATGAAGTGGATCGCGAGCGCCGCGTTCGGCATGGAGGGCATGACCGGGCGCGACCTGAAACACCTGGGCATGCAGGGCGTGCGCGTGATGGATGTCGGCGGCGCGGAGTTCGAGGGCGGCTTCGAGGACGCCTTCCGGGCCAGCCTGTGGCTGCGCACGTGCGACCGCATCCTGCTGGTGATGGCGCGGTTTGAGGCGCGCACCTACGAGGAGCTGTTCCAGGGCGTCAAGGGCGTGGCGTGGGAGGAATTGCTGCCGCGCGACGCGGGCTTTCCCATCCGCGCCAAGTGCGTGAAATCGCAGCTGATGAGCCCCTCCGACGTGCAGAAGATCGCCAAGCGCGCGATGGTGGAGCGCCTGAAATCCGCCTACGGCGACGACTGGTTCAGCGAGACCGGGGCCGTGTTCCAGGTGGACGTGTCCATCCGGGACGACGTGGTGACCGTGGCGCTGGACGCCTCCGGCGAGCCATTGTCCAAGCGCGGCTACCGCACCTGGAACGGCGAGGCGCCCCTGCGCGAGACGCTGGCGGCGGCGCTGGTGCTGCAGAGCGGATGGCACCCGTGGCAGCCGCTGTACGACCCTTGCTGCGGCACCGGCACGATATTGATCGAGGCGGCGTTCATCGCGCTGAACCGCGCCCCGGGCCTCACGCGCGGCTTCGCGATGGAGAAGTGGCCCGGCGTGCCGCACGCGGCGTTCGAGGCGATCCGCGCCGAGGCCCGCAAGAGGTTCGAGGAGGGCTGCAAGCGGCCGCTGAGCATGTCCGGCAGCGACATCGACCCCGAGGCCATCGAGCTGGCCAGGCGGCACGTGAAGCAGGCCGGGCTGGCGGGGCGCATCGACCTGGCGGTTAAGGACATGCGCGACGTAACGCCCGCCGACGTGCCGGCGAATGACAAGCCGGGCGTGTTCATCGCGAACCCGCCCTACGGCGAGCGCCTGGACAACGCGCGCGCCGCGCACGCCGTGGCGAAGCAGCTGGGCGCGCTGCAGGGGCGCTTCCCCGGCTGGAAGCTGTGCGCGTTCAGCGCGGACATGGGCTTTGAGAAGGCCTACGGCCGCCGCGCCACCCGCCGCCGCCGCTACTACAACGGACGAATCGAGTGCGAGTACCGCATATTTGAGAGTTGAGAGTGAAGAGTTGAGAGTTGAGAGATGGAATGCCTGAGAATGGTGTGCTTGCAAGGCGCATCAGTCCGCTGTCAACTGAACTCTAAACTCTGAACTCTAAACTCTCGGTTGCCTCGGACACCATGCCAGAAAACAGACGTTGCGACAAGGAGTAACACTATGAAACCCATCTTCAACCGGGCTCCGCTGACGCCCAACGCGCTCTCCCCGCTGCCGCTGGGCAGCATCCGCCCGGAGGAATGGCTGCTGGATCAGCTCCAGACCCAGCGGGACGGCATGACGGCGAAGCTGGACGAGGTCTGGAGCGCCGTGGGCGAGGACTGCGCCTGGCTGGGCGGCGACGGCGACGCCTCCGAGTGCGCGCCCTACTACCTGGACGGGCTCGTCGCGCTGGCGTGGACGCTGGACGACGCGGCGCTGAAGGAAAAGGCGCGGCGCTACGTGGAGTGGATCATCGCCAGCCAGCGCGAGGACGGCTGGTTCGGCCCGGAGGGCAACGACGACTACTGGCCGCTGATCCTCTCGCTTCGGGCGCTTCGGCTGTACTTTACCGCCACCGGCGACAAGCGCGTGCTGGTGCTGATGGACCGGTTCTTCAAGTATCAGTACGCGAATTTGAAGGAGCACCCGCTGAAGGAGTGGGCCGTGGCGCGCGGCGGCGAGAACATGGAGCTGGCGCTGTGGCTGTACAACATCACGGGGCAGAAGCACCTGATCGAGCTGTGCAAAAAGCTGCGCGCGCAGACGCTGGACTGGCCCAACTACTTCCACACCTTCGCCAACACCGTGCCGATGAGCAAGTCGCTGAAGTGGGATCGGCTCAAAGAGGCGCTGGGCGAGGAGAAGAACGAGCCGCTGATCGGCGAAAAAAGGCCCTACTTCCACACCCAGTATCACTTCTCCCACGGCGTGAACCTGGCCATGGGCCTGAAGGCCCCGGGCGTGATCAACCTGTTCAAGTCCGGCTTCAAGGAGCAGGGCGGCTTCCGCTTCGGCTGGGCCAAGCTGGTGAAGCACCACGGCGTGGCCAGCGGCATGTTCATCTGCGACGAACACCTGAACGGCAACAGCCCCACGCAGGGCAGCGAGCTCTGCGCCATCGTGGAGCTGATGGGCACGCTGGAGGCGCAGCTGGGCCTGGGTGAATTCAGCCAGGAGTACGCCGACATCCTGGAAAAGCTGGCCTACAACGCGCTGCCCGCCGCCTTCACCGCCGACATGACCGCCCACCAGGGCGACGAGCAGGTGAACCAGGTGAAGGTCTCGCGCGAGCCTCGAAAGTGGTACAACCACTCAGACGACGTCAACCTGTTCGGCTTCGCGCCCAACGACGGCTGCTGCCTGGCCAGCTGCCAGCAGGCGTGGCCGCGCTTCGTGGCCTCGCTGTGGTACGCCACCAGCGACGGCGGCCTGCAGGCCGTCAGCTACGCGCCCTGCACGGTGCGCGCGGTGCTGGAGGGCGTGCCGGTGCGCCTGCGCGTGACGGGCGGCTATCCGTTCAGGCAGTCGGTGGAGATCCAGGTTTCCGTGAAGCAGCCCTGCGATTTCCCGATGTACCTGCGCATGCCGTTCTGGACGCGCCAGCCGATGGTGTACCTGCCCGACGGCGAGATCATGCAGGTGCGCGCGGGCGACGTGACCTGCGTGCGCCGCCGCTGGCGCACGGGCGACGTGATCCGCGTGGAGCTGCCCACGGTGCCGCGCGTGACGAAGTGGTACCACCAGTCCGGCGCGGTGGAGCTGGGGCCGTTGCTGATGGCCTTCCAGCCCGAGGAGAAGTGGGAACAGCTGGAGGACGGCAGCTGGCAGGTGACCACCGAGACGCCCTGGAACTGGGCGCTGGTGCGCGACGAGCCGATGAAGGCCGTGGATTCGCGGGGCGACCCCGCCGCGTTCGGCAAGGGCGAGGCCCCGGTGAAGGTGCTGGCGAAGGTCGCGGCGGTGGACTGGCACATGGACGGCGCGAGCGCCGCGAGCGTGCCCATGGTGCCCGTGATCCGCGAGGCGGACGCCCGCGTGATCGAGCTGGTGCCCTTCGGCGGCACGGCCCTGCATATCGGCCAGTTCCCGATCGGCCGCGGCCGGGGAGATAGGCAGTAGGGGATTTGGTTTTTGCCAAAAGAAAAAGATCCTTCGCTTCGCTCAGGATGACAACGGTGCGTCAACCGCTGACCTGTCATCCTGAACGAAGTGAAGGATCTTCTTTTCCTTGCTCCGTCGTCTTTTACATCCCGAACAACGTGTCCCGCGCGTAGGTGCCGCGCTTGGTGGACTGGCTGGTGCGGGCGGCGGGGGCCTCGAAGT
>CACYET010000060.1 GCA_902773515.1 uncultured Eubacteriales bacterium
GCAGCTTCTTCATGGGCGAAACCTCCTTGGCGTTTTGCTTTTGCCTGATTATATAATAAATTAACATTGCGCGAAAGTCAATGGGAGATTTCCCTTGTATTTGCCGCCGCGATCCGCTATACTGAAACCAGCACAACCAGACGGGAGGGCGAAGACCATGCGCTTTCGCAAGAGCATTACCATTTTCAAGGGCCTGAAGCTGAACTTCTCCAAGTCCGGCGTCAGCGTGACCGTGGGCGGCAAGGGCGTGTCCACCAACATCGGCAGGAAGGGCGTGTTCCTGAACACCAGCATCCCCGGAACGGGCCTCTACGACCGCAAGAAGATCGCCGACTTCGGCGGCGACGCGAAGCCGAAGAAGCCCGCGCCTGCGACCCAGAAGAAGCTGGACAGCGCACAGGTGGCTCAGCAAGCGGAGCTCTACAAGCTGGAGGCTGCGAACGAGGCGTTTTTGAACATCGGGGCCGCGGCCTGCGACATGCCGAAGTACTCCGACGCCCAGCTGGATCGGCAGCCCGACCCCGAGGCCGTGGAGGCCGCCATCGGTCAGTGGCTGGAGGGCCTCTCGCTGCCGATCGACTTCAAGGTGAGCTACGAGTACGAGGACGGCGCGCTGCTGGCGGACCTCGACCTGCCGGAGATCGAGCACCTGCCGGAGCAGAAGGTGCTGGAGGCGGCGTCCGGCGACCTGAAGGCGAAGGACAAGACCCAGAAGGAGCTGAAGGCGGAGTACGCCCGTTGCGTGTTCGGCCTGGGCATGTTCTGCGCCAGCCACTTCTTTTCCGCGACGCCCCACATGGAGCGCGTGCTGCTCTCGGCCTACACCCAGCGCCGCGACAGCCGGGGCGAGTTGGAGGACGCCTACATCTACTCCGTGATCTTCGAGCGCGAGGCGTTCGAGAAGCCCGGCTACCAGCGCGAGGAGCCGGAGGCGTTCCTCTGCCGCTTCCGCAATCGCATGAACAAGGGCGCGGACGGCGCGCTGAAGAAGATCGAGCCCTACGGGCCGGAGGACCTGTAATCGCTCATATTTAACAAAACACGACATGGAAAGCCGGAAACACCGCCATAGTATCCCCCCTGCCGGGGCTGCCCACGGGCAGCCCCGAGCTCTGTTTCAGGGGGAGGAGATACCATGGCGGTTTACGTTGGGTCGGCCTCGATCGACGAAAACGGCAGGGCCCACGGCGGCCGCGCCGGAAATCAGACGGGGCGGGAGCTGAAAAGGCAGAAGTGGTACGCCCACAGCAAGGGCTGGCGGGTGTTCCGCGCGAAGGACGCGGCCGCGGCGGAAAGGATCGCGCGGTGCATGGCGGCGGCGGTCGAGAACCCGCACATCGGCTACGACCAGTACCAGCGCAACACGCTGTACGCCGAGGCCGCGAAGGTCGGCTTCGACGTGTCGAGGGTCGCCGTCGACTGCGAGACGGACTGCTCGGCGCTGGTGCGCGTCTGCTGCGCCTACGCGGGCATCACGGGCCTGCCGGCGGGCTTTCGCACGACGAACGAGCCCGCGAACCTGCTGAAGACCGGCGCGTTTGTGGAGCTGACCGACGCGAAGTACACCAAGCGCAGCGCCTGGCTGAAGGCGGGCGACATCCTGTGCACGGCCACGCAGGGCCACACCGTCGTCGTTCTGAACGACGGCAGCCGGGCGAAGAAGGTCCCCGCGGCGCGGGAGACGGGCGTGGAGCTGCTGGGCGCGCGCATATTGAAGAAGGGGCGCTCCGGCGCGGACGTGCGGCAGATGCAGGAGGCGCTGATCGCGCTGGGCTACTCCTGCGGCATTTGGGGCGCGGACGGCGACTTCGGCGACGCCACGGACGCCGCCCTGCGCGCGTTCCAGCGGGACCGCGGCCTGGAGGTGGACGGGCAGTTCGGCCCGCGCTCGCTGGCGGCGCTGAAGGCCGCGCTGGGGCTGTGATGGACGCGGCGCGGCTGGTGCAGGCCGCCGTCGCCCGGGCGGACCTTCTGCTGTGCGCGCTGGCGCGTCTGCCCTGGGAGCGGGTGTTGATGGCGGGAGTTGTGATCTGGTTGAACGGGAGGTACGGAAAATGAGCTGGGACAAGCTGGTAAAGGCCCTCGCGGCGCTCGCGGGCGCGGTGGCGGGGCTGTTTGGAGAGTGGAACACGATGCTGACGATCCTCGCGGCGGCGATGGCGCTGGACTACGTCAGCGGGCTGATCGTCGCCGCCTGCGGCAAGTCGCCCAAGACCGAGGGCGGACACCTGTCGAGCAAGGCCGGTTTCGCGGGTATCGCGCGCAAGGCGCTGATGATGCTGCTGGTGGGCCTGGCGACGCTGATCGACAAGGCGCTGGGCAGCGAGGCGATGGTGTTCCAAACCTCGCTGACCTTCTACTACATCGCCAACGAGGGGTTGAGCATCCTCGAAAACGCCGCCCTGCTGGACGTGCGCTTTCCCGCCAAGCTCGCCAAGGCGCTGGAGACGATGCGGGAGAAGGAGGAGGATTAACTTCCTCCTTGCCTCCCCTTTCACGGGGAGGTGCCCCGTCAGGGGCGGTGGGGCTCTCCATAGCCTTCCCCCGATGGGGAAGGTGGATCGCCGCGAAGCGGCGAGACGGAAGAGGTCCCTTCAATGCATCGCCTTGCGCTTTCACTCCGACAGAGGCACTGCTCAAATCGACATGAGACCTCTTCAGTCAGCATCAAAGGATGCTGACAGCTTCCCCAAAGGGGAAGCCTTTTGGGAACACCAAAAAACAGCCGGGGCGACGCGCGTCGCCCCGGCTTCTTAACCTCTATCGCTCCGCCAGCCCGTCCCCATTTCACATTATCCGCCCCCCCTCGCGCAAACATTCCTGCAAAATCAACCTCCCATTAACGACGAAAGGGCGGAGAAGGTGTAAAATATCCCCATACCAAGCGAAAACGCGCCGATACGGCAAATACGAAGGATGGGGAGGCACACTATGCAGCAGGACATGATCGTGATTCTGGACCTCGGCAGCAAGGAAAACACCCGCATCGCCCGCGAGATCCGCGACTTGGGCGTGTACACGGAGATTCATCCCCACGACATCACAAAAGAGCAGCTCGCGGCGCTGCCGAATGTGAAGGGCATTGTCTTGAACGGCGGCCCCAATCGCATCGTGGACGGCGCGGCCATCGACGCCTCCGAGGCCGTCTACGGCGCGGGCGTGCCGCTGATGGCGGTCGATCACAAGGCCAGGAAGGCCGACGTCGCGCTGGACGCCTGGCCCGAGGACGAGGCCGAGCACCAGATCGCGCTCAAGCGCTTCGTGTTCGACGCCTGCCACGCCACGGCGAACTGGACGATGGACAACTTCATCGCGGACCAGATCGAGCTGATCAAAAAGCAGGTGGGCGACAAAAAGGTGCTGCTGGCGCTGTCCGGCGGCGTGGATTCCTCCGTGGTGGCGGCGCTGCTGATCCGCGCGATCGGCGACCAGCTGACCTGCGTGCACGTGAACCACGGCCTGCTGCGCAAGGGCGAGCCCGAGCAGGTGGTGGAGGTCTTCCGCAACCAGCTGGGCGCGAACCTGATCTACGTGGACGCCGTCGACCGCTTCCTGAGCAAGCTGGAGGGCGTGGCCGACCCCGAGCAGAAGCGCAAGATCATCGGCGCGGAGTTCATCCGCGTGTTCGAGGAGGAGGCGCGCAAGCTCAACGGCATCGAGTTCCTCGGCCAGGGCACCATCTATCCCGATATCGTGGAGTCCGGCACCAAGACCGCCAAGATGGTCAAGAGCCACCACAACGTCGGCGGCCTGCCGGAGGATTTGCAGTTTGAGCTGGTCGAGCCGCTGAAGATGCTGTTCAAGGACGAGGTGCGCGCCTGCGGCGTGGCCCTGGGCCTGCCCGACAGCATGGTCTACCGCCAGCCCTTCCCGGGCCCCGGCCTGGGCGTGCGCTGCCTGGGCGCGATCACCCGCGACCGCCTGGAGGCACTGCGCGAGGCCGACGCCATCCTGCGCGACGAGTTTGACAAGGCCGGCCTGCGCGGCAAGGTGTGGCAGTACTTCACCGTCATCCCGGATTTCCGCTCCACCGGCGTGCGCGACAACGCCCGCTGCTTCGAGTGGCCCGTCATCCTGCGCGCCGTGAACACCGTCGACGCCATGACCGCCACCGTCGAGCAGGTGCCGTGGCCGGTGCTGCTCAAGATCACCGACCGCATCCTCGCCGAGGTCAAGGGCGTCAACCGCGTCCTCTACGACCTCTCGCCCAAGCCCGTCGCGACGATCGAGTGGGAATGATCTCCGAGATCCCGAAAACCCCGCAACAGCAAGGGTTTTCGGGATTTTTCTTTTGCTCTGATAACGATTTGATAACAGGATTCTCAGGTGCCATTATTCTGGGTTCCTCCGGTTTGCGGGTCGATTGTCGGCGTATTCCCCTGGAATCCGCCGACCCGCGCAACGGCCTTCGGCCCGTTCGCTAATCACCCGAAGGGTTATCCCGCCATTCGATCTTCGGGGGATGCTTGCCGCAGTCGTCGGCGGTTTGTGGCCAGTTGAGTTTCCATTCAGTATATTCGGACTTGCTGATGATACCCGCAGCAAGTTCTTTTTTTCGCAAATCCCACTCCTGGAGGAAGGTTTCGGCCACGGGATAGCGGATCTGAATGGCGTAGTGCTTGCGGGAAGAGAAGTTCTCATCGGGGACCTCGTGCAGCCGGATGTTGAAATGCTCGTCCATTTCAAACAGCGTGTACATGATGTCCTCGGCGGTGTAGAAGGTGGGCTCGTAGAGGGAACGGTAGTTGACCTCCAGGGCGTCGGCGATCCTCGTCAGGATCTCCTCCTTCGGCTTGCGCAGCCCGGCTTCGTACTGGTTGATGCGGACGTCGGCGGTGCTTTCGTCAAAGCCGGCGCGGATGCCCAGTTCCCGCTGGGTGAGCCCTCTGAAATTGCGGACGCGCTTGATGCGATCACCAACGGACATGAGAACGACCTCCCCTTTTGTTGATGGGAACATCATAGCATAAATGTATGGCATAAGTCAAGAAAAAGTTTGGTGTTAAGAATTCTGACAGTTCTTGACAGATAGCATAAATGTTTGGTATAATCCAGAAAACCGCAGATAGCAAATATGTTTGGTGAGTCTTGGAGTAAGGAGAGGCCTCCAGGATTCTCCAGATACAGGAGTGAACCTGTGGCGAGGCCAAACAGGAAGGAGGTGGCACATGAACCGATTTATCAAGGCGGACGAGGTTGCGGAGGAGCTGGGCATTTCCAAGCCCTACGCCTACAAGATCATCCGCAGGCTGAATGAAGAGCTCAGAGAAAAAGGTATGATCACAATCGCCGGGCGCGTGGACAGAAACTACTTCAATGAGCGGTACAAGTATCCGGGAAAGCGGCAGAACTACGAAAACGAATAAGAAGGAGGTATCAAAATGTCGGTATTCAAGGATGAAAAGACGAACAAGTGGTACGCGATGGTGCGTTTCACGGACTGGCAGGGTCAGCGCAAGCAGAAGTGCAAGCGCGGCTTTGCCACGCGCCGTGACGCGCTGGAATGGGAGAAGATGTTCCAGATGCAGACGACCTCGGATTTGGATATGTCGTTCGAGGCCTTTGTAGAGCTGTACAAGGCGGAGCGGCAGCCCCGACTCAAGCAGACGACCTGGATGACGAAGGAGCACATCATCAATACGAAGATCCTGCCGTACTTCGGCAAGCGGAGAATCAGCGAAATCCAGAGCAAGGACGTCATCGCCTGGCAGAACAAGCTGCTGTTGATGAAGGACGAGAAGGGCAAGCCATACTCGCCGGTCTACCTGAAGACCATCCACAATCAGCTGAGCGCCATCTTCAATCACGCGGTGCGTTATTACAGCCTTCGCAGCAACCCGGCGGCGAAGGCCGGCAACATGGGTTCGGAGGAGCGCACGGAGATGCTGTTCTGGACGAAGGCGGAATACCTGAAATTCGCGGAGGCGATGATGGACAAGCCGCTGTCTTACTACGCCTTCGAGGTGCTCTACTGGTGCGGCGTGCGCATGGGCGAGCTGCTGGCGCTGACGCCAGCGGACTTCGACTTTGATCGGCACCTGCTGACCATCAACAAGTCCTACCAGAGGATCAAGGGACAGGATGTCATCACGACGCCGAAGACCAAGAAGAGCAACCGAACCATCAAGCTGCCCCAGTTCCTGTGCGATGAGATTCAGGATTACATCGGGATGCAGTATGGCATCAGGCCGAATGACAGGCTGTTCACGATCACGAAGAGCTATCTGCATCACGAAATGGACAGGGGCGCGAAGGCAGCGGGCGTGAAGCGTATCCGTATCCACGACCTGCGGCACTCCCATGTGTCCCTGCTCATCGAGATGGGATTCTCGGCGGTGGCGATCGCGGACAGGCTGGGACACGAAAGCATCGAGATTACTTATCGCTATGCCCATCTCTTCCCGACGAAGCAGAACGAGATGGCGGACCAGCTGGATTTTGAAAGGATGGGTGAAGCGCAATGACGGCAAAGACGATGGACAATCACAACCGCTGGCGCAGCAAGACGGTGGCTTTCAGGATGTCCCCGGAGGAGGCAAACCAGTTGGACGCCTTTGTGCAGATGTCCGGGCTGCCCAAGCAGGACTATCTGATCCAGCGGGCCCTGCAGCGGGAGGTGGTCGTGGTCGGCAACCCCCGCGTGTATAAAGGCCTACGGATTCAGATGGAGGCAGTCTACGCGGAACTCCAGCGGGTTGAGGCCAATCGCTTCATCGACGATGAACTGCTCGACAGGGTTGAACAAACCATTACGATCATGCAGGGCATGATGGAAGAAACGAACCAATATAAGGAGGAAATGAATGATCGATAATAAGGAAAGGACTGCTCTGAATCCTTCTGTTGCAGCAGAGGGAGAGCAGCCACTCACCAATCACAATGCCAGTATAGCCGATGGTGCTGCTAATGTCAACCCACAGCCCGTTAATTCGGACAAAGGAGGAAAGTCCAAACTGAAAACTGTCTCCATGACCGATCTGTACAACCAGGTGTACACCAGCAGGCCGCCGATCATCAATGGCCTGCTGTACCCTGGCACCTACATCCTGGCTGGCGCGCCAAAGCTGGGAAAGAGCTTCCTAATGGCGCAGCTGGCGTACCACGTCAGCACGGGCACGGATATGTGGGGCTTTCAGGTTCAAAAGGGTTCGGTGCTGTACTTGGCGCTGGAGGACGACTATGGCCGCCTCCAGAAGCGGCTCTACAAGATGTTCGGCGTGGAGACGGCGAAGAACCTGTACTTCGGCATCGAAGCGCCGAGCCTGGGAGACGGCCTGATCGACATGCTGGAGGGATTTGTTGAAGATCATCCCGACACGCGGCTCATCATCGTGGACACCCTGCAAAAGGTAAGAGGGAACAACGACGGCCACACCTATTCCAGCGATTATCAGGATATCTGTCAGCTCAAACGTTTCACCGACAGCCGGAATCTGTGCCTGATGATCGTGCACCATACCCGCAAGCAGCAGTCGGAAGACAGGTTTGATACCATCTCCGGTACAAATGGCTTGTTGGGCGCGGCGGACGGCGCGTTCCTGCTGACGAAGGCGAAGCGCACCGCCAACGATGCTATGCTGGATATCGCCGGGCGAGACCAGCAGGATCAGCGGCTACACTTGATTCGGAACACCAAGACGCTCCTGTGGGAGATGGAGAGTGCCGAGACGGAGCTGTGGGAGGAAGAGCCCGACCCACTTTTGGAAGAGGTGGCGAAGGTGGTCTCCGAGGACAAGCCAAAGTGGGAAGGCTCCGTGACAACCCTTGCGAAGCTGATACAGTACAGCACCAGTCCGATCTCCCTGGCGATGAGACTGAACGTCTGCGCGGACAGGCTGAAGCAGGACTACCACATCCGCTATGAGAGGTATCGTTCCCACAAGGGGCGGGGCGTGAGGCTTACCCTGGAGACACACCAACAAAATAGCACGGTGGCTTCTAATCCCGTATCCGCGTGACAACCATGACGACCGTGACGACCTGTAGCCTATTGGTCTACGGGTCGTCACCACTGAACAGCTAACACTATTAACGCCCAGACCGGGCAGAAGGAGAGAAAAAGATAGTGAGTACACCGAAGAATACAAGATGCAAGTATCCTCACAGAATCGGAGTCCGGGTTGACGACGAGTTGTATGAGAAGATTTTGAATGGAGCGATCATGTGCGATATGACGCCCAGCGAGTTTTTCCGACAGATGCTCAAAAAACGGCGGCCGATCAGCTGGCAAAAGATTGCCGTAGTACCGCCGGAAATGCCGGGTCTCATCGAAAAATACCGCGAGGTCGGAAATGAGTTCAACAACCTGGCTCACTACTTTAACGCCGGAGGCGTGTTGGATGTGGACAGCGGAAACCGCCTGACAAGGACGCTGGATCAGTTGAAATCCCTGAGCGGAGAGGTACAAGCCATGACACGGAACTTCCGGGAGAAGGGCCATATCTATCCGAAAAAGAATCCGTAGTAAAGAATGCCGGGGACGGTACGCGCGTCGTATCGTGCCCGGCTCGTCCATTTTTGGCTTCAGGCGTAGATCAGATAGTGAAGTACGGCTTCTTCGGCCATGGTGGTCAGATTGTTCATATGCCCAACATAGGCAAGAAAGTCCCTGTCCCTGTCCGGCGCGGGATACTGCTTGAGAAGTCGCCTGACGGTCAGATCCACCTGCGCCTGGGCTGTCTCGTCTACTTCCAGCAGATGCTTCGTCAGCTTGCCTTCGACATACATTCCCCAGTACATGGCTTCGCGATGCTCCCGAAGATAGCGCCGCCGCATCTGGCCGTACTTCCCGAGTTCCACATCATCTGCTGGGTCGAGGGCGAGGTTGGGATAGAGATAGTCGCCTTTCCGGGTATAGGTGATTTCCATGTAACTCCCTCCTTCATCTCGCACTTTCTCGTGGTAAAGCGATTATAGTGAGCATGTCGCCAAAAGTCAAGAGGAGATTGAAGGAATTTATCAGAGAAAGATTCTTTAATAAAATGACGAATTGCTTGAATTAATTTTTCTTCCCTGAATTCTTTTACTAATAATAAA
>CACYET010000061.1 GCA_902773515.1 uncultured Eubacteriales bacterium
GAGGAGAAGGCCCTCGGGGCCCTGGGCATCACCCGCGAGGGCGGCGAAATCACCCACGAGCAGTTGTTCGCGCTGGCCTGCGAGGCCATGCAGAACAGCTACAGCCCCTACTCCCACTTCAAGGTGGGCGCGTGCATCCTCTCCACGGACGGGCGCACGTTCAAGGGCTGCAACTTTGAAAACGCCAGCTTCGGCGCGACGATCTGCGCCGAGCGCTGCGCCGCGGGCAACGCCATCGCAAGCGGCGCGCGTCGCTTCGCGGCCATCGCCATCGTCGGCTCCAGCGCCGCGGCCTGGCCGTGCGGCATCTGCCGCCAGGTGCTTCGCGAGTTCTCCGACCTCGACCTGCCCGTGATCGTCGGGGAATACGGCAAGAGCTTCGCGGTCAAGACCCTCGGCGAATTGCTCCCGGACAGCTTCGGGCCGGAAGAATTAGGCATAGATAATAGAGTTGAGAGTTAAGAGTTAAGAGTTTAGAGTTAAGATAGTATTTGTGTTTCAAGCACATTTATCTAAACTCTCAACTCTGAACTCTAAACTCCCTGAACCGTACATATATGGAGGAAATCATGTCAGGTCAAGTTTTTCATTCCGGCTTCGTCGCGATACTGGGCCGGCCGAACGTGGGCAAGTCCAGCCTGATGAACCGCTTTGTGGGCGAGAAGGTCGCCATCATCTCCAACCATCCCCAGACCACGCGCAACAAGCTTCTGGGCGTCGCCACGCACGACGACTGGCAGATCGTGTTCGTGGACACGCCCGGCCTGCACAAGCCGCGCACGAAGCTGGGCGAGTTCATGGTCAAGAGCGCCGAGGAGGCCAAGGAGGGCGTGGACGCGGTGCTGTGCGTGGTGGACGGCCAGCACATCGGCGCGGGCGACATGGCCATCATGCAGGACCTCGCGAAGATGCGCTGCCCGAAGTTCCTGGCCGTGAACAAGATCGACATCGTGCCCGAGGAAAAGCTGTTCCCCCAGCTGGCGAAGCTGCACGACATCGGCTTTGATGAGATCGTGTCCACGTCCGCGCGCACGGGCGAAAACGTGGACGTGCTCCTGAAGCTGCTGGTGGACGCCATGCCCGAGGGACCCAAGTACTTCCCCGACGACATGATCACCGACCAGCCCGAGCGCGTGATGTGCGCGGAGATCATCCGCGAAAAGGCGCTGCGCAACCTGCGCGACGAGGTGCCGCACGGCGTGGGCGTGGAGATGCTGGAGATCAAGAAGGTCTCCGACACGCTGACGGAGATCCACGCCAACGTGTACTGCGAACGCGCGAGCCACAAGTCCATCATCATCGGCAAGCAGGGCGCGATGCTGCAAAAGATCGGCAGCGAGGCCCGCGCGGACATCGAGCGCCTGCTGGGCACGAAGGTGATGCTGAAGCTGTGGGTGAAGGTGCGCGAGGACTGGCGCAACCGCGCCGGCGACCTGCGGACGCTGGGCTACGAGGAGTGACCCATGCCGTCCTTCACCACGCCCGCCATCGTCATTCGTCGGACCGACTACGGCGACTACGACCGCATGGTCACGCTGTTCTCGCCGGAGCTGGGCCGCGTGGAAGCCATCGCCCGCGGCTGCCGACGCCCGAAGTCGCAGCTGATGAACGCGGCGGAGCCCTTCACCAGCGGCGAGTTCCAGCTGTACGCGCACCGCGAGCGCAATTCGCTGGAGCAGTGTCAGATCTCCGACAGCTACTATGAACTGCGCTCCGACTACGACCGCCTGCGCCACGGCGTGTACTGGCTTAAGCTGCTGGACACGGCCATCCTGCCGGACACGCCCGCGCCGGAGCTGTTCATCGTCACGCTGCGGGCGCTGGCGCACCTGAACTACGGCGAGCTTCCGCCGGAGCTGGTGACGTTCGCGTTCGAGTGCCACTTCATGCGGCTGATGGGCCTCTCCCCCCGGATGGACGCCTGCGTGCGCTGCGGCAAGGCTGTCGAAGGCGATGCCTGCTTCGACGCGGACATGGGCGGCGCGGTGTGCCTCGATTGCGCCGCGTCCCGGCGCGAGGCGACGTACGGAGCCGTGCCGCGCATGTCCAACGGCGCGCGGCGCATCCTGATGAAGACACCCCGCACGCAGTTCGACAAGTTCCAGCTGCTTTTCGAGAGGCCGGAGTGGCCCGAGGCCGCGCGGCTGATGCGCAGCCACGTGAACCTGCGCATGCACATGGAGAAGTTCGCCCCGCCGCTGTATGAAAAATAAGTGCTTCACAAACCTCGTCCGTTATGTTATAATGAGTTGAAGGCTGTAAAGCACAATATAACGATCATTTGTAAGGAGGATACCACATGAGTAAGTATGTCTGTTCCGTCTGCGGCTACGTGCACGAAGGCGACGCCGCGCCCGAGTTCTGCCCCGTCTGCAAGGCTCCCGCCAGCAAGTTCATCGAGCAGTCCGAGGAGATGACCTGGGCCTCCGAGCACGTCGTGGGCGTCGCTCAGGGCGCTCCCGCCGACATCATTGAAGACCTGCGCGCCAACTTCAACGGCGAGTGCAGCGAGGTGGGCATGTACCTGGCCATGAGCCGCGTCGCCTATCGCGAGGGCTACCCGGAGATCGGCGAGTACTGGAAGACCGCCGCGTTTGAAGAGGCCGAGCACGCCGCAAAGTTCGCCGAGCTGCTGGGCGAGGTCCTCACCGACAGCACCGAGAAGAACCTGAAGATGCGCGTGGAGGCCGAGAACGGCGCCACCGCCGGCAAGACCGACCTGGCCAAGCGCGCCAAGGCCCTCAACCTCGACGCCATCCACGACACCGTGCATGAGATGGCCCGCGACGAAGCCAGGCACGGCAAGGCGTTTGCGGGGCTGCTGAAGCGGTATTTCGGGAAGTAAGAAACACGCACGACACAGTTTTTGAGGAGTGATCCCGGCGGGATCACTCCTCTTTTGGGCGGGCGTGCGGCTTGCCTTCCTTACATCCGCACCACCACCGGCTGGCCTGTGGCCACTTCGCCGACGCTTTCGACGGGGACGGCGTATCGCTTGCCGATATCCCAGGCGGTCTCGCCGGGGTCGGGCCAGCGCACGACGATGCCGGGGCGGCGCGGTGCGCACTCCCCCTCCGAGGCCTCCGAGACGACCTCCGCGGCTTCGCGGTGGCGCGTGTCGCAGGTGACGGACAGGTTCAGCTTCATCTCCAGCCGGTCGCTCATCAGCGCGTTGGCCTCGGCGGCGATCACCTGGATGTCGATCAGCGAATCGTCGTTCAACGCCTGCGGCACCGTGATCGAGAAGGGCAGCTCGGCCTCGGCGGACGCCGGGATGTCGGAGCCGCCGGGGATGTAGAGCGCGAGCGCCTCGATGACGCCGTCGATGCGCCCCTGGCCGTTCTCCGCGCGCCACTCGCCGATCACGGGCACGGCCTTGACGGCGATCACCGTGCCCACGCCCGGCGCGTTTTCGCCCAGCAGCACCGTTCCGCGCACGACGTCGCCGACGCGCAGGTGGTCGGCGGCGGCGCAGTAGCGCAGCGTCTCGCGCTCCACGTCCAGCGCCGCGCCGCGCGTGGCGTAGACGTCGGTCAGGGCGCGCGCGCTGTCGGCGGCGTTCGCCAGCACCCGCACGCGCACCTCCCCCTCGCAGGCGAGGCGCATGTCGCCGTCCTCCCCCGCCGGCTCGACCTCGCTGCGCAGCGCGCGCACGTCGCACTCGGCAAGCACGTCGCCCGCCAGCCACTGGGGAAGCTCCACCAGCTGGTCGATGGGCAGCGGGTAGCGCACCACCACCGCGGGCCGCCCCGCCACGCCGCTGGACACGAGCGTCTCCACCCACAGGCGGCCCTTCACGCGCACGCCGCCGAGGTCGGCCTCGGTGGATTCGAGCTCCACCGCCGCCCAGTCCATCAGCGAAGCCCGCGCGTCCAGCGCCGCGGGGAGGCTCACCGCGTCCTTCACCAGCGCAAGCTCCGTCGCCTCCGCCGCCAGCTTCACCGACTTGATCTCCTGGAATGCCGTCTGCAGGCCATCCGCGCCGCCGATGCCGGTGATCACCTGCGCCGGGGACAGCCGAAGCACCTGGCAGCTCAGGTTGCAGGTGACCTGGAAGATCATGTGGCCGTTCTCGTAGCGCGCGTCCACATGCGCCGTCTCGCCCCGCACGCGGCAGAGCATGCCCGGTTGGGCGCCGGGGATGTCCAGCACGTGGTTCAGTGCGGCCTGCGCCGTCAGCGCCTTCAACACGCTCTCCTCGCCCTGCCGATAGGCCGCCTGGCACGACACGGCGCCCTCCAGCACCACGCGATCGGCCTGCACGTCCGCCTGCGCGATGAACAGCGTCGCGTCCGCCAGCAGCGGCTCAATGGCGTCGCGCCCCGCGCCGGGGACCAGCGCCTCCGCCCGCACCAGCACCTGCGCCCGGCGCGCCCCGATCAGGTTTTCCAGTTCCATGGTTTGACGGTCTGTCTCCAGCGCCATAAAAACCCCTCCCGTCCGCATTATCATGGCATGATATGCGGTGAAAAAGGGTAAAAAGAACCGAATAGCCACATCAGCCCGCAAAACAGACTGACGTGGTTATCCGGTTCCTGTGTTTCGGCGGACAGCATTTCTGCTGTCCCTACGGGGATCAGCATACGTTTTGCCTATTTGCCGTAGGGACGCCATAATTGGCGTCCGCAGGCAGGCGCTGTCCCACCGCCCCTACTTCAATTTCTCCTTCACGTACGTCAGCATCTCATCCTTCTCCACGCAATCGGTGAAGCGGGGTTCCTTCTCGCGCAGGGCGGCGAGGGCGGCGGGCACGGGCACGCCGGTGATCTCGTTGAGCCTGTCCATGCAGCCGAAGCCGCTCTCGGGGACGTCGCCTGAGATCGCGGAGAGCACGTCGCGGCTGAACTTGTAGGGCGAGGCCGTGGACAGCACCACGTTCACCCAGCCGTTGTCCTCATTCGTCTTGAACTGCTCGAGGACCGCCCAGCCAACGGCGGTGTGGGTGTCCATCAGGTAGCCGTGCTCGCGCCACACGCGGCCGATGGCATTGAGCGCCGCCTGATCGTCGGCGCAGCCCGCGCTGAAGTGGTCGAGCATCTCCTGCATCAGCGATTCCGGCGCGGTGTAGACGCCCTGGTCGCGCAGGTCGGCCATCAGGCCCGCGACGAGGTCAAAGTCGCCGCCGGAGGCCAGGAACAGGTAGCGCTCCAGGTTGCTGGACACGAGGATGTCCATCGAAGGCGAGGCGGTCCTGTAGAATTCGCGGCGGCGGTCGTAGACGCCGGTGCGAATGAAGTCGGTCAGCACGTTGTTGGCGTTCGAGGCGCACACCAGCTTCGCCACCGGCAGGCCCATGCGCCGCGCGAACTCGCCGGCCAGTATGTCGCCGAAGTTGCCCGTGGGCACGACGAAGTTCACCGGGTCATTGAGGCGGATCTCGCCACGCAGCACCAGGTCGCAGTAGGCCTTGAAGTAGTAGGCCACCTGCGGCGCGAGGCGTCCGATGTTGATGGAGTTGGCGCTGGAGAGCCGCGCGCCGCTTTCGGCGGCCCAGCGGTTCTGCTCGTCGTCGGCAAAGATGTTCTTCACGCCGGTCTGCGCGTCGTCGAAGTTGCCCTTCACCGCGCAGACGCCGACGTTATCGCCCGCTTGCGTGACCATCTGGGCCTTCTGCACGTCGCTGACGCCGCCGTCCGGATAGAACACGACGATGCGCGTGCCCGGCACGTCGTGGAAGCCCTCCAGGGCCGCCTTGCCGGTGTCGCCGCTGGTGGCGGTCAGGATCGCGATCTCGTCCCTGACGCCCAGCGCGTCCTTCGCGGCGGTGATGAGCCGCGGCAGCACCGACAGCGCCACGTCCTTGAACGCGGAGGTGGGCCCGCGGAACAGCTCCAGCACAAAGTCGTCGCCCACCTTTTCGACGGGCGTCAGGTCGTCGGTCTCGAACTTGCCGTCGTAGGCGGCCTCGATCAGCGCGCGCATCTGCTCCGGGGTAAAGTCGCTCAGTATCTTCCCGATCACCTCTGCGGAGATCTCCACGGCGCTCATGTTGAGCAGCGCGCCCACGTCCACGCGCATCTGCTCGAAGTCCACGGGCGTGTACAGGCCGCCGTCCGGCGCGATGCCCTTGAGCACCGCCTCGCAGGAGTCGGCGGTATGCGCTTTGGAGCGCGTGCTGTAAAATAGCATGAAGGCAACCCCCTCGCTGTGAATTGCGTTTCCCGCTATTATCATACCGGGTTTGTCTGAAAAAAGCAAGTGGGAGTTGCGATTTGTCCCGGATTTTACATGCGGCGCGCGGCGATATGTAGGCTTCGTTAAATAGCTGATAACTCTCTGCGGACGCCTTTGACAAACGCCGCCCGATGTGATATAGTGTCCCTATTACAAAAACACGTGTTCTTGCAGGAAGGACACAAAGGAGTTGACGGCCGTGAAAATCGGACTGCTGGGCCTGGGCACCATCGGCTCCGGCATCTACGAGCACCTCAGGGCGCGCGACGACATTGAGGTCGTGAAGATCCTGGAGCTGCTGCGCCATCCCGGGCTGGAGCACCTGGAGACCTCCGATTTCAATGAGATTCTAAGCGACCCCGAAATCGACACTGTGGTGGAGCTGATCGGCGGCATGGAGCCCGCGCACACGTTCACCGTGCAGGCGCTGAAGGCCGGCAAGAACGTGGTCTCCGCCAACAAGCTGATGCTCTCGCACCACATGGAGGAGATATTGACGCTTGCGCGCGACATGGGCGTGCAGTACCGCTACGACGCCAGCGTGGGCGGCAGCATACCGTTTATCTACAACCTGATGCGCTATCGCGGGGCCGACACGCTGACGGGCCTTTCCGGCATCGTGAACGGCACCACGAACCTGATCCTGGACGTGATGCAGCGCGAGGGCCGCGCGTTTGACGACGTGCTGGCCGAGGCCCAGAAGCTGGGCTACGCCGAGGCGAACCCCTCCGCGGACGTGGACGGCGTGGACGCCATGTGCAAGCTGTGCATCGCCAGCGCCGTGGCCTACCAGAAGTACGTCCGGCCCGAGGATATAACCACCGAGGGCATCCGGCACATCCGCGCCGGGGACATCATATTCTTTGGGCAGATGAACAAGGTGTGCCGCCTGCTGGTGCACTCCGCGCTGAATCCGGACGGCAGCATCCGTGCCTACGTGGAGCCGACGCTGGTGCCCAGCGATTCCACGGAGGCCGCCGTGCACATGAACAACAACACGATCTCCGTCACCGGCGAGTACTGCGGCACGCACACCTTTCAGGGCCAGGGCGCGGGCAAGCATCCCACCGCCTTCGCCGTGGAGCTGGGCCTGCGGGACATCCTGGACGGCGTCTCCCCGCGGCTGAACCCGATCCCGGAGGGCTATGCCGACGTGGACAACCGGCAGGCGCGCCACGCCTACTACCTGCGCACCGCCGCCCATCCCGGCGTGCCGGCGAGGAAGCTGGGCGATACCGAGGGCGGCGCGGCGTACATCACCGAGCCGATGAGCGTCGCGGAGATGCACGCGCTGGCCGCGCAGCTGCGCGAGAAGGACCCGCGGCTGTTCTTCGCGGGGATACGGGAAAAAGAATGAGATTCCCGCCTCGCGGGAAAGATTCTTCGACTACGCGCCGCCTGCGCGGCGCTCCGCTCAGAATGACATGGTTTGCGTTCCAACACAGTAAGGGCGACTATTGGCCGCCTGTAAAAGGGCGGGCGGCGCATCGCCGCCCCTACATCGGAGTAATGGCTTATTCTTTGGCGTGTCATCCTGAGCGGAGCCGCGCCAGCGGCGCAGTCGAAGGATCTTAACGGAATTGCTGAATCAATACATCAAAAGGTGGTAATCAATCATGAAAAAAGTCAATGTCGCCATACTGGGCGCCACGGGCGCCGTGGGCCGCGAAATGCTGAAGGTGCTCGAGGAGCGCCGCTTCCCCGTCGCCACGCTGAAGGCGCTCGCCAGCGCGCGCAGCGTGGGCATGAAGCTGCCCTTCGCGGGCGGAGAGGTGGTCGTGGAGGAGGCGACGGACGCGTCCTTCGAGGGCATGGACATCGTGCTCGGCGCGGCGCAGAATCCGCTGGCCAAGAAGTTCGCCCCGGCCATCGTGAAGGCGGGCGCGGTGTTCGTGGACAACTCCAGCGCGTTTCGCATGTCCGCGGACGTGCCGCTGATCGTGCCGGAGATCAACCCCGAGGACGCGAAGAAGCACAATGGCATCATCTCCAACCCCAACTGCTCCACCATCATCACGCTGACGGCCGTGGCGGCGCTGAACCGCGTCTCCCCCATCCAGAGCATGGTGGCCAGCACCTACCAGGCCGTGTCCGGCGCGGGCGCGGGCGGGCTGAAGGAGCTGGAGCAGCAGGTCATGGACTACGCCGCCGGAAAGCCGCTTGAGAAGCAGGTGTTCCCGTGGCAGATCGCGTTCAACGTCATCCCGCAGATCGGCGACGACACCGGAAACGGCTACACCTCCGAGGAGATGAAGATGCAGAACGAGGGGCGCAAGATCCTGCACCTGCCCGAGCTCAACGTCACCTGTACTTGCGTGCGCGTGCCCGTACTGCGCAGCCATTCGATCAGCGTCACGCTGCGCACCGAGCGCAAGATCAGCGTCGCAGAGGCCCGCGAGGCCATCGCGAACGCGCCCGGATGCAGGCTGGTGGACGACCTGGCGAGCAAGTCCTATCCGATGCCGCTGGACACCAGCGATCAGGACATCGTGTTCGTGGGCCGCATCCGCGAGGACCTGACCTGCGAGAACGGCCTGTCGCTGTGGTGCTGCGGCGACCAGATTCGCAAGGGCGCGGCCACCAACGCGATCCAGATCGCGGAATTGCTGGTGAAGTAAAACCCAATGCAAGGGGGTCGGCCATTTGGCCGACCCCCTTGCATTATACCTCAA
>CACYET010000062.1 GCA_902773515.1 uncultured Eubacteriales bacterium
TGCAGCCTGCCGATCAGGTGAATGTGATACGCCGGGTTCAGCGCATCCAGCTTCCCCAGAAGCTCCTGCACGCGGTTTTCCCCCAGCGTGCGGATGCCGCCCTCCCAGGCCAGGTTGATCGTCTCGGGGTCCACCGTCTTGCTGACGGCGCAGATCTCGCACCCGCCCCACTTCGCGGACGCCTCGCCGATGCGCGAGCGCCACTCGCTTATGTTCAGCAACAAATCTTCGCGGTCCACTTTATCGTCTCCGACTTCCGAGAGTTTAGAGTTCAGAGTTCAGAGTTGAGTGATGGTGGAAATCCTTGCGGATTTCTTGGATTGAATCCCGTAAACACGCAACGGATTCCATCATTGCTCGCGTATGTGGCATTGAATCAAAACAAATCCGAAGGATTTGATCCTCAACTCCACTCTAAACTCTCCACTCTCAACTCTCACTTAATCAACACGGTTTGTCCCAGCTGCAGCGCGCCGTCCACGAGCGGCTGGATCATGGCGATGGTGCCGTCGGTGGAGAGCACCTCCACGGGCACGAACGTGCCGCCGGGCACGTCGTACACCCACACGCCCATCTGGCCGTTCTGGTTGTAGAGCGCCTCCACGCGCACGGACAGGCCCGTCAGCTCGATGTTGAACTGAGCCTTGCCGCCGCGGCGGTAGATCAGCGGGCCGATGGGGTCCTTGATCTCGAACACCGCCAGCGTGGTGTCCCCCTCCTTCTGCACGCTGTAGACCGACGCCGTGAAGATCAGGTCGTCGAAGCCCACCATCTGCATGAAGTAGTTGTCCTGGCCCACCACGGGCGTCCAGGCGCTTCCGGTGGCCAGCACAGCCACGTACCAGCGGTCCTGGTCCACGATGCGGTAGATGCCGTTCATGCGGGTCTGCCGCGTGTTGGCCAGGTTGCTGCCCGCCAGCACCGCGCGCACGTCGGCGATCGACAGCGTCTTCAGCGCCTCGGGCGTCAGGTCGCTCTCGTAGCCGTCGATGTAGAAGGACACCACGCCCGCCTGCTCCGCCGTCGCCACCTTGCGCCACGACTGTATGCTGGAAAGCCCGGCGTTCTCCTTGTCGTACAGCTTGGTCAGCTTGTTGTCGCCGCGCTTGTTCTGGCGCAGGTAGTCCTGCCGGTTCACCATGGCCGTCTCCAGCTGGCTGGTCACGGTCTTGAGGTTGCCGGTGGTCTGGCGCGTGATCAGGTCCTTCAGCTCCAGCGCCATGTAGTTCACGACGCTATCCAGCTTGTACAGCTCCGTATCCACGATGTTCGCCAGCAGCTGCTTGTGGTAATCCTGTATCTTCTTGCGCGTGTCCTCCAGGTCGTTCAGCAGGCTTTCGGAATAGCCGGTGGTGTACAGGTTGGCAATGTTGTCGCCCACCTCCACCAGCGAATCCTCCGGCGCGATGTACTCCACCCGGGCGACGGACTCCGAGGAGAACACGGCTTCGTCGCGGATGATCACGCAGTCCACCGTCTGGCGCTGGGCCGCGTTGGCCATCATGATGACCGTCTCCTTCGAGCGCATCACCAGCAGCGGCCTCAGCAGCAGGAACGCGACCACAAGCAAGGCCAACACGAACAGGTAAAACCTGCCGGCCACTCTCTTTCTGCGCATAGTCCACGCTCCCGACCTGGTGTAGTGTTCACCCCGTCCGCCGCAGGGCAGTCATGGACAGGGTACAACCATCGTATTCTATATTATACGCCCTATTCGGTTAGGATTCAATGCGCATGAATTGACTTTTTCGTGCCATAAAGATTATAATGTATATGTGGAGGGGGACTCCGTCCGAATAGGGAAAGGAAAACGGGAGACGAAAGGGCGCGCGACAGCGGCACTTCCTGTTCCCTGTTCCCTCTTCCCTGAATACTCCATAAAAAAACCACAGGAGGCTCATCTTGCTTCACTTTACTGCAAACTCCGTCCTGATCTTCGGCCTGGAGATCCACTGGTACGGCGTCATCATGGTCTGCGGGATGGCGCTGGGCGTCTGGCTGGCCTCGGCGCGGGAGAAGCGCCTGGGCGTGCCGAAGGAGACGGCGCTGGACCTGTCGCTGCATTGCATCCCGGCGGGCATCGTCTGCGCCCGGCTGTACTACGTCATCTTCTCCTGGAAGGCCTACGCCGACGACCCCATCCGCGCGCTGTACATCTGGGAGGGCGGCATGGCCATCTACGGCAGCATCATCGGCGGCCTGCTGGCCGGGCTCTACTACGCGCGGCGCAAAAAACTGCCCTTCCTGCGGCTGGCGGACCTCCTCGCGCCCTCGATCGCGCTGGGCCAGTGCGTCGGCCGCTGGGGCAACTTCGTCAACCAGGAGGCCTACGGCGCGATTGCGGCGCACGAATGGCAGCGCCGCTTCCCCATCAGCGTGTTCATACAGGCCGACGGCCAGTGGCACTACGCCACGTTCTTCTACGAGTCCGCGTGGTGCCTTGCGATCGTCATACTTCTTTTGACCTCGGAGAGGGTCCGCCGCACGCGGCGCGACGGCGACACGATATTCTCCTACGCGTTCCTCTACGCGCTGGAGCGCGCGCTGGTGGAGGGCCTGCGCACCGACAGCCTCTACCTCGGGTCGCTGCGCGTTTCGCAGCTGCTCAGCCTCGCGGCGCTGATCTTCTGCGCGGCGCTCGTGCTGCGCCGGAGCGCAAAAAAGGCGGCCCCCGCCGCCGCGCTCGTATGCGCCTTGATCATGGCCCCCCTCTGCCTCACCGGCCGCCTCGCCCTCGCGCTGATCCCCGCCGCCGGCGCCCTGGCCGGACACCTCGTTACGATGTTTGAGTTGGGAGCGAGGCGTGAGGAGTGAGGCGTTGAGAATGCCTCTGTTCCCCGTAGGGACGCCATAATTGGCGTCCCTTCAGGAAAGACGGGGAACGACCTCTCCCGCCCCCTGCGGGGGCACCCTCCCCTGAAGGGGAGGGCGAGGCGGGCGGCGCATCGCCGCCCCTGCGAGGAAGGAGGCAGACCTCATCCGGCGCTGCGCGCCACCTGACGCTGACGCTAGGCCTTCGACCCCCAATGGGGAAGGCTTTGGGTTTGCTTCGGCAGTCGCCATCAACTCCTCACTCCTAACTCCTCCAGCATCCCCCTGCACCCTCTCAAAATCTGCCCGTACACCTCTTCAAAGCGCCCGGTGTACCAGGGGTCGTCGATGGCCTCATTGCTGCCCGCGAAGGACATCAGCAGGCGGATCTTGCCGTCGGGGTCGCCCCCGGCGATGCGCGTCATGTTGCGGATGTTGTAGGGCTCCATGCCCACCAGATAATCGTAGTAGTCGTAGTCGGCCCGGGTCATCTGCCGCGCCGCGTGGCCCGCGCACGATATGCCGTGCTTCGCCAGCTCCCGCCGCGCCGGCGGATAGACCGGGTTGCCGATCTCCTCGGTGCTCGTGGCCGCCGAGGCGATCTCAAACTCCGCCTCGCGCCCCGCGTCCTTCACCAGCTTTTTCATCACATACTCCGCCATCGGGGACCGGCAGATGTTCCCCAGGCACACAAACAGTATCCGCGTCAAACCAAAACCTCCCGTCTGCACAGCAGCCGCTTTGTCTCGATCACAGTCTTCCCCTTTTCGGTCTGTCATTCACAGCAAGCCGCCCGCATCGCAGGATGCGGGCGGCTTGTCATTCATTCGATCATGCCTCTGAAAACATGTCCTTGCCCACGCCACAGAGCGGGCACTCGAAATCGTCGGGAAGGTCCTCGAACTTCGTGCCGGGGGCGATGCCGTTCTCGGGGCTGCCCAGCTCCTCGTCGTACTCCCAGCCGCAAGCGTCGCAAACGTACTTCGCCATGATGAATACCTCCGTTTTCTAGAATGTAAAGGTATTATACACCATTTTAACGAAAAAGGGAAGGGGGTTACTGCTTTTTTATCGGAATGCTGTCCCCCGGACGGAATGTACAGATCCTTCGACTGCGCTTTGTCAACGACAAAGCTCCGCTCAGGATGACATGCCTTGCGACAGCCTGTCATTCTGAGCGAAGCTGTAGGGACGCCATAATTGGCGTCCGAAAGGCGCCGCGGACGCCAATTATGGCGTCCCTACGGCAACTCTCCCTATCTTTCCTCGCGGAAGTAGTGCAGCCCAAGGCTCTCCGGCGGCTGGTCCTCCTTCTTCTTGCGAAGGGACGTGAGAATCAGCACGATGATCGTCACCACGTAGGGCAGCATCTTGAAGATCTCCTGCGTGGCGCGGCCGAGGCCGGGGATGTACAGGTAGAGGATGTACAGCGCGCCGAACAGGAGCGAACCCCAGATGGCGTTCAGCGGGCGCCAGCGCGCGAAGATGACCAGCGCCACGGCCAGCCAGCCGCGGTCGCCGAAGCCGTTGTTGGTCCAGGTGCCGCCGGAGTACTCCATCACGAAGTAGAGGCCGCCCAGGCCCGCGATGGCCCCGCCGATGACGGTGGCCATGTACTTGTACAGCTGCACGTTGATGCCGGCCGCGTCGGCGGTAGCGGGGCTTTCGCCCACGGCCCGCAGGCACAGGCCCTGGCGCGTGCGGTTCAGGTAGCGGCTGAGCACGATGGACAGCACGATGGCCAGGTAGGTCAGTACGCCGTAGCTGAACAGCACGTCGCCCAGCACGGGGATGTCGGAAAGCAGCGGCAGCTTCAGCCGAAACGCGCTGGCGGTAGCCGCCGTGGAGATCTGGCCCACGCCACCGGACAGCTTCGACAGCGACCCGCCGAAGAAGTTGCCCACGCCCATGCCGAACGTCGTCAGCGCCAGGCCCGACACGTTCTGGTTGGCGCGCAGCGTGATGGTCAGCACGCTGTAGATCAGCCCGCCCAGCGCGCCCGCGGCCAGCGCCGCCAGCAGCGCCAGCACGAAGCCCACGAAGGCGTTGGGCACGGCCACCGCGCCCTCGTACATGAACGCCGCCGCGAGGCCCGCGATGCCACCCATGTACATCATGCCCGGCACGCCCAGGTTCAGGTTGCCGGATTTCTCCGTCAGTATCTCGCCGTTCGCGCCGAAGAGTATGCAGACGCCCTGGCCGATGGCCTTCTGGATGAATACGGTGATCACGCCCATGGCTCAGCCCTCCCTGCGGCGGTGGCGGAACTCCACCCGGTAGTTGATAAAGAACTCGCAGCCCAGCACGAAGAACAGTATGATGCCGGTGATGATCTCGCTGGCGTTCTCGTTCAGGCTGAACTGGCTGGCGATCTGGATCGCGCCCTTGGCCATGAACGTGAGCAGGAACGAGACCAGCATCATCGTGAACGTGTTGAGCTTACTCAGCCACGCCACCACGATGGCCGTGAAGCCGCGCCCGCCCGCAAGCGTGGTGGAGATGGTGTGGCCGGAACCGCTGACGAGAATGAAGCCGGTCAGGCCGCACAGCGCGCCGGAGATGGCCATCGTGCGGATGATGACGGTCTTGACGTTGATGCCGGCGTAGCGCGCGGTGTTCACGCTCTGGCCCACGTAGGCGATCTCGTAGCCCTGCTTGGAATAGCGCAGGTAGACGTACATGAACGCCGTCAGCAGCACCACGATCACCAGGTTCCAGCCGTAGGTGAGCCCGAACAGCGGCGGCAGCCACCCGGCCTTGTCGCTGGCATTGATGATGCCCACGCTGTTGGAGCCGGCGGGGTTCTCCCAGTACACCACGCAGAACGCCACGAACTGCGTCGCCACGTAGTTCATCATCAGCGTGAACAGCGTCTCGTTGGTGTTCCACCCGGCCTTGAACAGCGCCGGGATCACGCCCCACACCATGCCCGCCAGGATGGAGGCGGCGATCATCGCCGCGAACAGCAGCGGCGCGGGCAGCTTGCCGGCGAAGTTGATCATCACCGCGGCGGTGGCCGTCGCGCCGATCAGCACCTGGCCCTCGCCGCCCACGTTCCAGAAGCGCATCTTGAACGCCGGCGTCAGCGCCACCGCCACCAAGAGCAGCGACAGCGTGTCGCGGATCGTCACCCACAGGCGGCGGCTGGAGCCCACCGCGCCGTCGATCACGCCCGCGTAGACCTCCACCGGGTTCAGGCCCGTCAGCGCCACGATCACCACGCCGCAGACCACCAGCGCCAGCGCGATGGCGATCAGCCGCACCGCGCAGGCCCGCAGGAAGCCGCAGTCCTCGCGCTTGGAGATGTGCAAAAGCGGCTCGTGCGCGCCGTGTATGTTCCTAGCCATCCTTGCGCGCCCCCTTTCCGGTATGGGTCATCAGCAGGCCGATCTCTTCCTTCGTGGCGGTGCGGGCGTCCACGATGCCCGTCACCCGGCCGTCGCACAGCACCAGGATGCGGTCGCACAGCGCCAGCAGCACGTCCAGGTCCTCGCCCACGCACAGCACGGCCACGCCGCGCTTCTTCTGCTCGTTCAGGAGCCGGTAGATCGTGTAGGACGAGTTGATGTCCAGCCCGCGCACGGGATACGCCACCATCAGCACGATCGGCGCCGAGGAGATCTCGCGCCCCACCAGCACCTTCTGCACGTTGCCGCCGGACAGCTTGCCCACCGGCGTGGTGACGCCCGGCGTGGCCACCTCCAGCTCGCTGATGATGTGCTCCGCCAGCGTCCTGGGGGCGCGGCGGTCGGCCCAGAAGAAACCGCCCTTCTTGTAGCTGCGGATCATCATGTTGTCGATCATGTCCATCGGCCCCACCAGGCCCATGCCCAGCCGGTCCTCCGGCACGAACGACAGCTTGATGCCCAGCTTGCTGATCTCCACGGCGGAGAGCTTTGAGATCTCCTGCATGGGCTTGTTCGGCGGATAGTAGTCGATCTCGCCGGACTCCTTCGGCGTCAGGCCCGCGATGGACTCCAGCAGCTCCTTCTGCCCGCTGCCGGCCACGCCCGCGATGCCCAATATCTCGCCGCCGAAGGCCGTGAACGAGGCGTGGTTGAGCGTGATGACGCCCTCCTTGTTCACGCAGGTGATGTCCTTCACCTTCAGGCGCAGCTCGGGGTCCACGGGGTCGGGGCGCTCGATGTCCAGCTTCACCTTCTTGCCCACCATCATCTCGGTGAGGCTCTCGACGGTGGCGTCCTTCGTCTCGACGGTGCCGATGTACTTGCCCTTGTGCAGCACGGCCACGCGGTCCGAGAGCGCCAGCACCTCGTTGAGCTTGTGGGTGATGATGATGATGGCGTTGCCGGCGTCGCGCATGTTGCGCAGCACGGCAAACAGCGCGTCCGTCTCCTGCGGCGTCAGCACGGCCGTGGGCTCGTCCAGGATCAGTATGTTCGCGCCGCGGTAGAGCATCTTCACGATCTCCACCGTCTGCTTCTCCGACACGCTCATCTCGTAGATCTTCTTGAACGGGTCGATGTCGAAGCCGTACTTGTGGGCCAGCTTGCTGATGCGCGTCGCCACGGCGGTGATGTCCAGCTTCGTGGGGCCGGACAGTCCCAGCACGATGTTCTCCGCCGCCGTCAGCACGTCCACCAGCTTGAAGTGCTGGTGGATCATGCCGATGCCCAGCGGGAAGGCGTCCTTGGGGCTGCGTATCGTCACTTCCTCGCCGTGGACAAAGATCTGCCCTTCGTCGGGATAGTAGATGCCGGAGATCATGTTCATCAGCGTGGTCTTGCCGCTGCCGTTCTCGCCCAGTATCGCCAAAATCTCCCCGTCGCGCACGGACAGGTTGATCCGGTCGTTGGCGATCACCTTGCCGAACCGCTTGGATATGTTCCGAAGCTCGATGGCGTTCGCGTCCTTCACCCTGCCACCCCCATGATGTGAGTATACATATATTATAACACGAACGCCCGTGCTTCGATATTCAAAAGAAAAGAATTTACGGTTATATTTGCACCAAATCGGGTTGAGAAGGATAAAAGCCCCGCACGTCTGGGCGAGTGCGGGGCTTTTATCCTTCTGCTTTACCACACGACTTCAACGTCGTAGCGGGCGAATTTTTCATCCGAGGTTATGACAGGCAGTCGCTCGTACATTGCCTGACAGATGATGAGCCGATCAAACGGATCGCCATGATCCTTGAAGCGCGGGAGCGTTCGAATCAAATCCACCTGCTCTACCTGCGTCTGCATGATCTCAATGCCCAGTTCACGGCAAATCGCCGCCAATTCCTGCGCGCTGGTTTGCTTGACGCCCAGCTTTCCGATCTGTTGCTTCACCATGATCTCCCAAAAGGAAGCGATGCTGACCGACAGCTCGCTGTCGCCGCGTATCACGCGCTCAGCGGTAGCGGAAAGTCCTTCCGGGGAAAAGACGATGTCGATCAAGGCGCAGGTATCCAACAGGTACTTCATCACATATACTCCTGAAATTCGTCGATCGGCGCGTTAAAGTCGTCCGCAATGAACTCAAAGCGATCCTTCAGCGGGCCCAGCTTGCGCGTGGAAGCCTCCGCTTTGCGGCTTTGCTGGTACAAAAGCTGCTCAATGTAATCGCGCGCCTGAGCCTGATTCTCGCGGCTCAGCTGCTCCCATTTCTCAACCACCCACGCGGGCAGCGCCATACGCTCACTTCCCTTCCGGTTTGTCTCCGCATCAGCATTATACCACAGGCGCGAGAGCATTACAACTCCGCGCCTGCGTCGGTCTTTCCTATCCCGCGTTTCGCCCCAGCGCGAACGCCTTTTTATTGAGCTCGAGGAACTTCGCCGGGACGGTCTGTTCGATGGCCTTAAGCCAGGCCGCCTCGGGGATGTCCATGCGCCGGGACAGCACGCCGATCAGCACGACGTTCACGGCCTTGGCGCTGCCGGCCTGCTCGGCCAGCGCGAGCGCGTCCACGGCGGTGACGTCCGCCAGCGCGGAGAGCTTCTCGGCGATGTTCTCCGGGTAGGCCGCCGCGCCGGTGATGACCGGCATCGGCCAGGTCTTCTGCGTGTTGGTGATCAGGTGGCCGAGAGGATGTAGTCGGCCTCGCCCTGGTCCACGATGGGCGAATAGACCCG
Organism: uncultured Eubacteriales bacterium; assembly: GCA_902773515.1. Taxonomy (GTDB): domain Bacteria; phylum Bacillota; class Clostridia; order Christensenellales; family Aristaeellaceae; genus UBA2862. The sequence continues at coordinate 8,891 of CACYET010000062.1, forward strand.
GTCGCCGTACTTGACGTAGGTCACCACGCTGCCGCCGCGCTGACTCATGCCGTGCACCTCAGAGAGCTTCACGTCGTAGCCCGCGCCCAGCAGCACGTTGCCCAGCAGCTTCGAGGCCAGCAGGGTGCCCTGCCCGCCGACGCCGACGATCATGATCGAAGTGGTCTTCATGCCCTGGCACCTCCTTCAAACGCGCCGAACTTGCACATCTGCTCGCACAGGCCGCAGCCCACGCAGATGGTGGGGTCGATGCTGGCCCTTTTGTCCGTGAACCGTATCGCCGGGCAGCCGATCTTCATGCAGCTGCGGCAGCCCTTGCACTTGTCCGGATCGATGGACAGCGGCGGGTTGTGTTTGACGTACTTGAGCAGCGCGCACGGCCGCCGCACGATGATCACGCTGGGCGCGTTCGCGGCGAGCTCCTCCTTGATGGCGGCCTCGGTGGCGGCCATGTCCTGCGGGTCCACCACGCGCACG
>CACYET010000063.1 GCA_902773515.1 uncultured Eubacteriales bacterium
CTGGGGAAGGTGACCCGCCGTAGGCGGGTCGGATGAGGTCGCCTACCCACAAATAAAATGATGTTGCCCTACGGGATGGAGTCCGAATTGACAGGACAGAGCGAACGGAAGTATAATAAGAACATAAAACCGACGGGAAACGACGCGACAGGGGAGGGCGATCACGTGAAGAGGATATGTCTGCTGCTGGCGGCGCTGCTGGCCGTCATGGCGTCGGCCGTGGCCGAGACCACCTGGTACGGCACGATGATGGTCGACCACTGCGACGAGTGGGTGTCGCTGCGGGACGGCCCCGGCACCGGCTGCGACCGCCTTGCGAAGGTGCCCCTCTACGCCATCGTGACGGACGCGGAGCATGACGACTTCTGCGGCGACTTCATCTACTGCAACTACGACGGCCAGTACGGCTACATCCTCGCGAAGTACCTCGAGCCGTGGGCGGACCCGGAGCCGGAGGTGAGCGCCCGCTTCGCCAGCGGCCTGGGCTTCTCGTTCGACTACGACGCCTCTGTGCTGGAGGTGGACGCGGACGGCGCCGAGGGCGGCCAAAGCCTGATGCTCCGGCCCGCCGACAGCGACGACGCGGCGTACCTGGAGATCATGACCGCCGAGAGTGTGGGCATGCTGCCCTCGCGCTTCCTGGCGCTCAACGCCCCGGCGGACGTGACCTACGAGGCGGGCGAGACGGCGGACGGCTCTCCCGTTCACTGGTTCCAAGCGCTCGACACCGACGACCCGGACGTCATTCGCGTCTGCTTCACCGTGGACGGCCCCGACGAAGGGCTGGTCGCCCTCGGCGCGTGCCCGTTCGTGGGCGGGGGCAACTGGGTCGCGCAGTTCACCGCCGCGATGTTCTCCGTCACATTCGAACAGCCCGCGCCGCTGAGGATCGACTGGGCCGAGGCGACGCCGAACGCTGTGGTCGTGGACGTGGACGGCGAGTACGTGACGATCATGGCGGACGCGCCCGTCTCGGACGTCGCGCTGCTGGCGCTGGAGTTCACGGGCGGCGAGACGCCGTTCGACGCGACGACGATCCTCGAGCGCGGCGGCATCGGCCCGGACGACCCGCTGGTCGTGAAGATCGCGTTCCCCGGGGACATCCCCAGCTACGGAATCCGCTACACCGACGCCCAGGGACAGACGCGCCGCTGCGCCATCGAGATGAGCGGCTACGACGGTTCGCTGCTGCTGGTCGATTTTTGACCTCCGGGGCGCTCCATCGCCCTGCGCGTTGCGCCCTTGCGGTGGACACGACGCCGTAAACCCGCTATAATCCCAATATCACATCGGCAGAAGGAGACAGGAAGGATCATGAGGAGATACCTGGTGTTGCTGCTGGCGCTGTGCCTGCTCGCGCCCATTGCGTTCGCGGAGGAGGCCGCGCCCATGGAGGTGTCCATTGACGGCCTTGTGGAATATTCGCCCGAGGAATGGCAGGCGGTCGACGCCCCGGCGCTTCCTGCGGAGGCGCTGCCCGATTCGGCGGACACCGCGTCGCAGGCCGTGGCCGCTCCGGCCTTGGAGGCGGGCGTCGCCGTCATTCCCATGACGGGGAACACGACCTACAGCGCCGTGATCGGGCAGACTTGCCGGATCGAGGCGAACGGCGTGATCCAATCCTGCAAGTCGTCGAAGGCGAAGGTCGCGACGGTGACGGACGACGGTATGATCACGGCCATTGCCGCCGGCAAGGCCAAGATCACGGTGAAGCTGGCAGGCAATAAGAAGTATAGACTCCAGCTGACGGTGACGGACCCGACGATTCCCACGGGCATCTCCATCGACCAGGGCAGCGCGGTCCAGCTGGACAAGAGCGAGACGCTGCAGCTGACGTATGCGCTGGCCCCGGCCACTGCGGCGAGCGACGTGACCTGGAAGTCGAGCAAGAAGAAGGTGGCGTCGGTCAGCGCGACGGGCCTGGTGACGCCGTTGAAGGCCGGAGACACCACGATCACCGTCAAGACGGCGAAGGGCAAGAAGTCCGCAAAGATCAAGGTGCACGTTGTCGATGCACACGCGCCGGTCAGCGTCAGCATCGACCAGGGGTCGGGATTGTCGCTCAACGCGGGGGAGAGCGTGCAGCTCGTCGCGAGCGCGACGTCCCTGCAAGGCCCCGCGGTGACCACCTATACGTGGTCGTCGAACAAGAAGAAGATCGCGACCGTGAGCGACACCGGGCTCGTAACCGCGCTGAAGGCCGGGACCGTGAAGATCACCGTCAAAACGGACAACAAGAAGAAGGCGACGATCACGCTGAAGGTCGGCGTCGCGTCGCCCTCGCAGCCGGTGACCACGGGCCGGTTTGACCTCTATCCCTACCTGCGCAAGGAGCTGGTGAAATCGGCGCAGGAGCTCGGGCTCAGGAGCCTGCTGGATCCCAATACAGACGTGGGTGAGCCGACGTATGGGAATGACTGTTTCAATTTCAGCGTTTCAAATTACAGCAGTATGGTGAATCCGTCTCCCATCGAGAGCATTTGGCTGGGAAAGGACCCCGGGGGGAATTACTGCGTGGATGGGTTCTACCTCGGAATGAACGAGCAGGAGGTCGAAGCGCTGATCATCCAGAAGGGCTACAGGTTCGACTATTCGTCAATGGACGGAGGCATACTCCTGACCCGGTACGTCAAGGGCGCGTATGACTTCGCGTTCTATTATCAGAACCAGACGCTCATCCACCTGGACGCCGGTTACAACCCCTGGGACGCCTAGAGTTGGCCCTGATTCGCGTATTTTCCCTTTTCAAACGGTGCGTTCTGTGTTATAATCGTTTTAGGTCATTCTAACGCCGGGCAAACGGGTGTGAACAGGTCCGGTCGGCGCAACGACGGCGTCAAAGCCAGCGGAGGCATGGATATGCAAGGCAATAAGATCAACAGCGAGTACGACAGATACCTATCCCCCCTGGACGTATGGGCCATCGCCTTCGGCTGCACCGTCGGCTGGGGCGCGTTCATGATGCCCGGCTCCACCTTCCTGCCCGTGGCCGGACCGATCGGCACGGTGATCGCCATGGCCATCAGCGTGGCGATCATGCTGGTCATCGGCGCGAACTTCTTTTACCTGATGCGCCCTACACGAAGGAGGCCTTCGGCCGGGAGCACGCGTTCCTGTGCGCGTGGTTCCTCTCGCTGTCGTATCTGACGATCCTGTTCATGAACGCCACGTCGCTGTTCCTCGTCATCCGCATGGTGTTCGGTCGGAGCCTGCAGATCGGCTACTACCACTACAACATCGCCGGGAACGACATCTTCATGGGCGAGGTCGGCGCGTCGATCGTCGCGTTGGCCAGCGTCGGCCTGCTGTTCATCAACGCCAAGCCCTTCCTGCAAAGATTCCAGACGATCCTGGCGATCTTGCTGCTGGCGGGCGTGGCGGCCATCGCGGCGATCTGCCTGCCCCACCTGCGGCTGGAGGGCGACGTGCAGAGCCTGTTCGGCGTGCGCGGCGGCAGCCCGGCCTTCGCGATCTTCTCCATCGTGCTGCTCGCGCCCTGGGCGTTCGTGGGCTTCGAGGTCATCTCGCTGGAGACGGCCCACTTTGACTTCAAGATCCGCAAGACGCGCTGGATCGTGCTGGCGTCGATCCTGCTCAGCGGCCTGGTCTACATCGCGCTGACGCTCGTGGGCGTCTGCTCCACGCCGGACGGCTACGCCTCCTGGCAGGAGTACATACTGGGCCTCGACGCGCTGGACGGCGTGCAGGCGGTGCCCACGTTCTTCGCCGCGAAGTCGATCATGGGCAGCGGCGGCCTGATCCTGATGGCCATCGCCGCGCTGGCCGCCATCCTCACGGGCATGATCGCGGCCTACCGCGCCACGACCCGCGTGCTCTCCACGATGGCGGAGGACCGCATCCTCTCCGAGAAGTTCTCCAGGACCACTTACAGCATCCTCACCATCATGGTGGTCTCCATCGTGACGTCCCTCTTCGGCCGGAACACGCTGGAGTGCTTCATGGAGCTGACGGCGCTGGGCGCGATCATCGGCTTCGGCTACACGTCCGCGTCCGCGTGGCGGCTGGCGAGAAAGACGGGCAACCGCCGCTTCATCGTGACGGGCATCGTGGGCACGGTCATCTCCGCGGCGTTCGCCGTCGTGCAGCTGATCCCGAAGCTGACGATGCTGGAGACGATGAGCGCCAACGCCTTCCTGCTCCTGACGCTGTGGTGCCTGCTGGGCTTCCTGTTCTACATGCGCATCGTGACCCGCTCGAAGACGACGGCCTTCAGCGGCACATCCACCACCAGCGTGGTGATGTTCGCGCTGCTGCTCTACTCGGCAGTGATGTGGCTCGGCAAGAAGCTGGTGGCCGCCGAGAGCGTGCAGGAGATCCGCGAGATGCTCCGGGTGGAAGGCGGGATCATGCTCGGGGTGATCTTCATCGCGCTGGGCGTCATGCTCTACATACAAAACCTGGCGCGCAAGCAGCAGGACGCGCTGATCGCGTCCCATGCCGCCAAAGAGGACCCGCCGCGTCCCGACGACGCGGCCTGACCCAGGGACACAGAGCCACGTTGACAGCGGGGGCGGCGCAGAGCCGCCCCCGCTTTTTCGCGCCCGCCGAAAAACTTTATCCATTCTTCCTTGAATATACGCGGGCGTCGATATACAATGATAGCGACTATTGAGCGGGAGGTCTATCCCATGAACGAAATGAAGAAAGCGGTCATCAGCGTGCTGGGCACGGACAAGAAGGGCATCATCGCGCAGGTGAGCCGGATACTGTACGAAAACGACGCGAACATCCTCGACATCAGCCAGACCATCGTCTCCGGGCTGTTCAGCATGATTTTGATCGCGGACGTGTCCAGCGGGGCGTGCTCGTTCGACGCGCTCAAGACCGAGCTGGACGCGCTGGGGGATCGCATCGGCGTGCAGATCCGCATCCAGCGCAGCGAGATCTTCGAGGCGATGCACCAAATCTGATTTGTCTGTGGACAAATCAGATTCAGGGAGTAGGGACAAGAGAGTAGGGAGTAGGGGAGGCCGAAGAAGGCGGCAGCCGCTATTCCTACTCCCTACTCCCTACTGCCTACTCCCTCGATCGACCATTCACCCGACTCAAAGGAGCATTTCCCATGCACATGATCAACACCTCTGAAATCCTGGAAACCCTGAACATGATCGACCACCAGAAGCTGGACGTGCGCACGCTCACGATGGGCATATCGCTCCTGTCCTGTATGACCGACGACGAGGACAGGCTGGCGAACAACGTCTACGACCTGATCACCCGACGCGCCGAGCATCTTGTCGAGGTGGGCCGGGCCATCGAGCGCGACTACGGCGTGCCGATCGTGAACAAGCGCATCTCCGTCACGCCCGCGGCGCTGGTGACGGGCGCGATCCGGCACCCCGTGAAGGTCGCGCGGGCGCTGGACCGGGCAGCGAAGGCCACCGGCGTGGACTTCATCGGCGGCTATTCCGCGCTGGTGCACAAGGGCATGACCGAGGCCGACAGGCGGCTGATCGAATCCATCCCCGAGGCGCTTTCCGAGACGGACTTCCTCTGCTCGTCCGTCAACGTGGGCTCCACCCGCGCCGGCATCAACATGGACGCCGTGCGCCTGATGGGCGAGGTGGTGAAGCAGACTGCCGATAAGACCGCCGACAACGGCGGGCTCGGCTGCGCGAAGCTGGTGGTGTTCTGCAACGCCGTGGAGGACAACCCCTTCATGGCCGGCGCGTTCCACGGCCCCGGCGAGGGCGACTGTGCCGTGAGCGTGGGCGTCAGCGGACCGGGCGTGGTGAAGGTGGCGCTGGAGGGCGTGAAGGGCGCGCCGTTTGACGAGGTGGCCGAGACCATCAAGCGCACGGCGTTCCACATCACGCGTGTGGGCCAGCTGGTGGCCCGCGAGGCCAGCCGGAGGCTGGGCGTGCCGTTCGGCATCGTGGACCTGTCGCTCGCGCCGACGCCCGCGGTGGGCGACTCCGTGGCGGCGATTCTCGAGGAGATGGGCCTGGAGGTGTGCGGCGCGCACGGCACCACCGCGGCGCTGGCGCTCTTAAACGACGCGGTGAAGAAGGGCGGCGTGATGGCCTCGTCCCACGTGGGCGGGCTGTCCGGCGCGTTCATCCCCGTGTCGGAGGACATCGGCATGATCCAGGCCGCCGAGCGCGGCGCGCTGAGCCTGGAAAAGCTGGAGGCCATGACCTGCGTCTGCTCGGTGGGCCTGGACATGATCGCCATTCCCGGCGACACCCCCGCCGAGACGATCGCCGCCATCATCGCGGACGAGGCCGCCATCGGCATGGTGAACAACAAGACCACCGCCGTGCGCGTGATCCCCGCCCCCGGCAAGAAGGTGGGCGACAGCGTGGAGTTCGGCGGGCTGCTGGGCCACGCGCCGGTGATCCCCGTGCGCGAATTCTCGGCGGCAGGATCCCCGCGCCGCTGCACAGCCTGAGGAATTGATATTATGAACGCACCTATTGATATCACCGGAGTCATACTGAAAACCGAACGCCTCACGCTGCGCCCGTGGCGCGAGGGCGACTTGGACGATTTCTACGAATATGCCCGCGTGGACGGCGTGGGCCAGATGGCGGGCTGGACGCCGCACGCCAGCGTCGAAGAATCGAAAAAGATCCTCGACATGTTCATCGCCGAGAAGAGGACCTTCGCCCTCGAATACGAGGGCAAGGTCGTGGGCTCGCTGGGCCTCGAGACGTACGGCGAATCGCACTACCCGGAGCTCGGGCTCGACGAAAAGCGCGGCCGCGAGATCGGCTACGTGCTCTCGAAGGACTGGTGGGGCCGCGGCCTGATGACCGAGGCCGTGCGAGCCGTCATACGCTGGCTGTTCGACGACGTGAAGCTGGATTTCATCATCGTCGGCCACTTCACGCGCAACGACCGCTCCCGCCGGGTGATCGAAAAGTGCGGTTTCAAGTACGTCAAGACCATCCCCTACGGCACGCAGGACGGCCGGACGGAGGAATCGAAGGAGTATATTCTATATAGGTGATCGTATAGAACGAGGGAGCTTTCTTGCGAAAGCTCCCTCGTTGATTCACCGGTTGATCTATCAGTCCAGCACGGCCTCAACCTCGTGGGTCGCGGGCGCGGCGTCGGCGGGGATCACGCTGCCGTCGAGCGCCTTGCCGTCCACGGTCAGGGTCAGCTTGCCCTTCTCGTCGCCGGCCTTGTTGACGATGTGGATGTTGTAGGTGCTGCCGCGGAACTTGCGCACCAGCTTCAGGTCCGTCAGCTCCTTGGGCAGGCAGGGATCGACGCGCAGGCCGTCGTAGTCGGGCTTCACGCCGAGGATGCCCTGGCTGATCGTGTAGAAGGTCCAGGCCGCGGTGCCGGTCAGCCAGCTGTTCTTGGCCTGGCCGAAGTTCGGCGCGTAGGGACCGGCCACCATCTGGCTGTACACATAGGGCTCGGTGTAGTGCAGCTTCTGGTCCTCGATCCAGGCGGGGCAGGTGCGCTTGTAGATGTCGAACGCCTGGCCGCCGTGGCCCAGCTTCGCCAGCGCCAGCGCGATCCACGGGTTGTTGTGGCAGAAGATGCCGCCGTTCTCCTTGTATCCCGGCGGATAGGAGCTGATCTCACCCAGCTCCAGGTGGTAGCGGGTGTAGGGCGGGGTTAGGATGGCCACGCCGTGCTCGCTGACCAGGTGCTTGTAGACGGAGTCCATGGCCTTCTGGGCGTAGCCCTGCTCGATGCCCACGCCGCTCATCACGATGAAGCCCTGGGGCTCGATGAAGATCTTGCCCTCGTCGCACTCGTTGCTGCCCACCTTGTTGCCCAGCGCGTCATAGGCGCGCAGGAACCACTCGCCGTCCCAGCCGTGGGTGAGGATGGCCTTCTCCATGTCGGCGTACCAGCCCGCGACCTGCTCGGCCTCGTCCGTCCAGCCGTACAGGCGGCAGAGCGCCTCGTAGTCCGGGCAGACACCGGCGAACATGCCCGCGATGAACGTGCTCTCCGCCGCGCCGGACTCGTTGTTCTCGGTGGTCTGGAAGCTCTCGCCGGGGGTGTTGGAGAAGCAGTTCAGGTTCAGGCAGTCGTTCCAGTCGGCGCGGCCGATCAGCGGCAGGCCGTGGGGACCGCGGTGCTCCAGTGTGTAGTGGATGCTGCGGCGCAGGTGCTCCATCAACGGCTGGGCCAGCTTTTCGTCGTTGTCGAACGGCACCATTTCCTTCAGAATGGACAGGTCGCCGGTCTCCTTCACGTAGGCGGCCACGCCGAAGATCAGCCACAGCGGGTCGTCGTTGAAGCCGGAGCCGATGTCGTTGTTGCCGCGCTTGGTCAGCGGCTGGTACTGGTGGTAGGCGCTGCCGTCGGGGAACTGCGTGGCGGCGATGTCCAGGATGCGCTCGCGGGCGCGCGCGGGGATCAGGTGCACGAAGCCCAGAAGGTCCTGCGTGGAATCGCGGAAGCCCATGCCGCGGCCGATGCCGGATTCATAGTAGCTGGCGGAGCGCGACATGTTGAAGGTCACCATGCACTGATACTGGTTCCACAGGCCCGCCATGCGGTCCACGCGGATGTCGCCGCTGTCCACCTGGAAGGAGGACAAAAGCTCGGCCCAGTATTCGTTCAGCGCGGCGAAGGCCGCCTCGAACTGCGCGTCGGTCTTGAACTGGTCGAGCAGCGCGTAGGCCGGGGCCTTGTTGATCACGTTCGGCGCGATGAACTTTTTATCCTGCGGGTTTTCGCAGTAGCCCAGCACGAAGATGAACGAGAGCGTCTCGCCGGGGGCGATCTTGCGCTTCAGGCAATGGCTGGCGATGGGGGAGAAGCCGCTGGCCACGCTGTTCTTGCTCTGGTTGGCGGTGGGCACCTCCGGCTCGCCGAAGCCGTTGTAGTAGCCGATGAAGGCGGCGCGGTCGGTGTCAAAGCCGTCGATATCGGCGTTCACGGCGTAGACGGCGAAGTGGTTGCGGCGCTCGCGATACTCGGTCTTGTGGTAGATGGCGCTGCCCTCGATCTCCACCTCGCCGGTGGAGAAGTTGCGCTGGAAGTTGGTGGAGTCGTCCTGGGCGTTCCACAGGCAGAACTCCACGAAGCTGTACATCGAGACGTCCTTCACGGCGTCGGAGCGGTTGGTCAGCTGCACGCGGGTCACCAGCGCGTTCACGCCCCGGGGCACGAAGGACAGCTGGCGCGCCTGCAGGCCGTCGCGCTCGCCGGTGATGCGGGTGTAGCCCAGGCCGTGGCGGCACTCATAGCTGTCCAGCTTCGCCTTCACGGGCATCCAGCCGGGCGTCCACAGGCTGCCCGCGTCGTTGATGTAGAAGTACTGTCCGCCGGCGTCGGTGGGCACGTTGTTGTAGCGATAGCGGGTGATGCGCAGCATGCGGGCGTCCTTGTAGAAGCTGTAGCCGCCGCTGGTGTTGCTCATCAGGGTGAAGAACGTCTCGCTGCCCAGGTAGTTGATCCAGGGCGAGGGGGTGTCGGGGCGGGTGATGACGTACTCCCGCGCCAGGTCATCAAAATGGCCGTACTGCATGGATTTGCCTCCTCTGTTTTTTGGTGGAACTAAAACGTTTTAGAGATGTGGAACACACTTCCAATCTATTACGTCTATATTATCGTGAATCGTCCAAAAAATCAAGGGGGTTGGGAAGAAATTTTGGAGGAAACGGAAAGGGAAGAATGAAGAATGAAGACTGAAGACTGAAGACTTAAGAATGAAGAGAGTGAGGAGTGAGGAGTTAGGAGTGAGGAGTTGATGGCGGATGACGCTCGGCAAACCCAAAGCCTTCCCCTTTAGGGGAAGGTGCCCCCGTAGGGGGCGGATGAGGTCGTTCTCCCTTCCCCGCAGAAACGAAATCCCACCGCCCACCCGACAGGGACAACCCCTCAGTCAGCTACGCTGACAGCTCCCCTTACGCAGGGGAGCCAAGGCTGGCCGCGCGATATTCTCCGTAGGGACGGCGTTGCGCCGCGGGGCGCGGTCCCACCGCCCGCCCCACCGCCCCAAATAAGGCGGATTCGCGGCAAAGAAGGGGCTTTTCTTCGATACCGGAAAAACCGGCAGGAATCCCGCCCGGGGCGTAGAATTAGTATGGTTTGAAACGGGTGAACTATGCCTTTCGACAGGAGGTTGTATGGATATGAACAAAAGCACAGGGAACGTGAACCGCAAGGGCAGGGCGTGGGCCGCGTGGCGCTGGCTGGCGCTGACGCTGTGCCTTGCGCTGCTCCTGGGCAGCGTGAGCGCGCTGGCGGATGAAACGGAGCTCACGCCCGAACAGATCGCGGCTCTGGAGCAGGCCGCTGCGGAGCAGGCTGCGGCGGAACAGGCTGCCGCGGAACAGGCCGCCGCAGAACAAGCCGCGCTGGATGCGGCTGCGGCGGAACAGGCTGCGCTGGATGCGGCCGCGGCAGAACAGGCCGCGCTGGATCAGGTCGCCGCGGAACCTCCGGCAGCGGAAGGAGAAGGTGGGGGCGATCCTGTTGCAACACCCACTTTTACCGTTGCATGGATGAATGATGGCACGCAATTAGACAGTGTTTCAGGCATTACAGATGGGTCACCTGTCCCTGTCTTTACTGGGGCAGAACCAACCAAAAACGCAGATACAGAATACACCTACGCATTTTCGGGTTGGGTGGATGGAAATGGAAATGGGGCTCCGGAAGCAATACACGATAATCTCATATTATATGCTGCGTTTTCTTCGACACCTATACTCTATACGATCACCTTTGACGGAGATGGCGGCACGCCCGTGCCGGAGGCCATCACGGGAGCGGCCGGTTCTGCCGTGAACGAGCCCGAGGCTAAGCCCGCCAAGGAAGGCTATACCTTTGCGTATTGGATGAACGGGGAGACCAAAGTCGAATTCCCCACGACCATGCCGAACGGCGGCGCGACCTTCAAGGCCCACTATGAGCCCAATAACTATACGATCACTGTCGATACGGACGGCGGCGAGCCCACGGATGCGAATATCACCGCGCCTTATCAGTCCGCGGTTACCGCACCGGCGCTCACCAAGCAGGGGTATACCCTCGCCGGTTGGCTTGGAGCGGATGGCAACGATGTTGAATTCCCGGCGACCATGCCCCTGAACGGCATGAGTGTCAAGGCGAAGTGGACAGTCACCCAGTACACCGTCACCTGGAAGCTGGACCCGGACGACGCTGAGGCGGTGGAGACGTCGACCGTGGCCGACGGCGAGAAGCCGACCCACGACGCGCCGGTCAAGGACTCCGACGACGAAAACCTGTTTGTCTTCGCGGGCTGGTACGATGAAGCCGACGCGGAGAAGAAGGTCAAGACGGTCGATGAGCTTCCGGCGGTGACCGCCGCGGTGACCTACGTCGCGGTCTATACCCCCGAGAGCCTGACCAGGACCGTGGCGCCCTACACCTATAAGCTGAACCCCGAAAAGACCGAGGCGACCATCATAGGCTGGGATGGCACGGGCGTGGACGAAAACGGCGTCCTGACCGTTCCGGCGACCCTTGAAAGCGGCACGGCAAAGACCGTCGCCATCGGCGACGGCGTGTTCCAGGGCCATGCGACCCTCGCCGGCCTGTCGATTCCCGCCGGCGTGCAGACCATCGGCGCGAACAGCATCATGAATCTGCCGGCGCTGACCAGCCTGGCGCTGCCGGACAGCCTGGAGGCCGTGGGCGGGAACGCCCTTTCGAACCTGCCGGCGCTGACGACGGTGACGCTGCGCTGCGTCGGGAACACCACGCTGAGCCCCGCGAACGTGCTCTATCACAATGCCGAATTGGAGGGCGACGCTCCCAAGTCGGTCACGCTGCCCATCGCGTTTACGGACATCGTCGTCACCAAGAACGGCGCGGCGGAGAACCCCGCGTCGCTGGTGCTGGGCAGCTTCGACCTGTGGGCCGGCCACGTCATCATCGTGGACGCGGGCGCGACGCTGACCAACGCCGAAACGCTGAAAAGCCTCGGCTCGATCAGCAGTGCCGGAACGTTTGTCAACAACAAAACGCTGATCGCCTGCGGCGGCACCGTCGACGGGGCGATCACGAACGGCGAGGGCGCTACCTACATCGCCCCCGGCCTGCACGTCTATCAGAACGGCGTGTGCGCCAACTGCGGCCTGGCCTGCACCCACAACTACGAAAAGGGCGTGTGCACCCTCTGCGGCATGCTGCAGCCGAAGATCACCTTCAAGTACAACGGCGCGAAGCTGGAAAAGGTCTACGACACCACCGTCAAGGTGCAGTACGAGGGCAACGGCAGCACGATCCAGGCCTATGACCTGGAGGCGATCGCCGCGCGGTCCGGCTTTGCCATCGAGGGCCTGGACGAGGCGCACAAGGACGTTCGGATCAAGAGCATCAAGCTGGGCAAGTTCAAGAAGGCGGACGTCGGCAACTATGACCTGAAGGTCGAATTCACGCTCGAAGGCGAGGACGCGGCCTACTACTACTGGGATACCGTGACGGTCCCGGCCACGATCACCAAGAAGGCGCTGACCGTCACGCCGTACGACAGCGACAAGACCCGCAACCCCAACAAAGACAAGACCCAGATGCAGAAGAAGACGTACGGCACGGCCAACCCGTCGAGATACCTGGGCGGGGCGACCGGCCTGCTGGACCCCGACAAGCTCACGGGCAAGCTGTCCCGCGAGGAGGGCGAGAACGTCGGCCGGTATCGCATCACCCAGGGCTCCATGAGCGCGGGCGACAACTACGAACTGGTGGTGCTGGAGGGCTATTTCATCATCGAGCCCAAGAACATCAACAGCTCCGACGTGGCCATGATGACCATCGGCAACCAGCTGTACACCGGCAAGGCGGTGGAGCCGGAGATCACGCTGCGCTACGGCTCGATGACGCTGAAGAAGGACACCGACTTCAAGGTGGAGTACAAGGACAACGTGCAGCCCGGCACAGCCACCGTGGTTCTGACCGGCATCGGCAACTACACCGGCTCGCGCCAGACCAGCTTCCGCATCCTGAACGTCAGCTCCAACACGGGCGGCGGTTCGAGCGGCTCCAGCGGCTCGAGCGGCTCCAGCAGCTACAGCGACAACGGCTTTGACGACGGCGAGGGCGACGACGAGGATGACGACGAGGAAGACGAGGATCTCGGCAAGCTGATCGTCAAGGGCGTGGACTACGGCACCATACTGTATACGGACACCGGCGCCGCCAGCCCCTTCGTGATCTTCGAGGAGGAGATCGAGGACGCGATCGTGGAGGATCCGGACGCGCCCAAGCCCTGGCGCCTGACCATCATCGCCGACCCGATGACCGACGAGGAGACGGGCGACGCGCTGATGCTGGAGGACGGCGAGCGCGAGCTGTATGACGAGCTGCACCTGCGCCTGTCCCCGACGCTGGCGGAGGAGCTCGCCAGCAAGGGCTGCACCGAGATCGTCTACGAGGTGGAGAGCGCCGAGGTGCACATCCCGCTGAGCTCGCTGGTGGCGGAGATCCCGCTGGACAATCCGCAGACCGAGGTCGTCAGCGCGATCATGGCCGAGGAGACCGAGATCGAGGACGAGGACGACGAGGACGAGGGCGAAGGCGCCGTCACGGAGCTCGAGGTGGAGCTGAAGCCGACCTCGCTGCAGGTGCTGGCCTACGACATCTGCGTGGAGCAGATCGAGACGCTCGCGCTGACCGAGCGCGAGACCCAGAGCCTCGGCGCGTACAGGACCATCGCGCCGGCCTTCCGGGTGAACGTGCGCGCCGTGGTGCAGGATGAGAACGGCGAGACCCCGCAGGCCACGGTCACCGTCGATGAGAACGGCAACGAGATCACGATCCTGCCCGAGGCCAAGCGCCTGCCCGACGGCGTCTATCCCGAGGGCGCGACGATGCGCGTGCTGCCCACGTACGACGTGAGCGAATTTGCCGAGCCGGACGAGAGCGACCCCGAGAAGCTGCGCGTTCCGGACGCGGTCGACCTGTTCATCTCCCGCGTGGACGACCCGCTGACGGACGCCGACGTGGTGACGGCCGATCCCGCGACCTTCGTGGACGAGGACGGCATGCTCTACGCCGATATCCCGCTGACCGCGGACGGCATCTACGCCGTGTGCGTGCCGCCGGAATCGCCGCTCGCCATCGAGCCGGAGGGCGACGCCGACGAAGGCGACGAGGGCGATGAGGATGTGAGCTTCGACGACGCGGGCGGCGGCAGCCTCACCGGCACCAGCTTCGGCATGGGCAGCACCTTCACCGTCGATGAAAACGGCAACGCGGTGTTCAACTGAGAAACCGGATCGTGACAACGAAAGGGGCGGCGCGAATGCGCCGCCCCATAATATTTGAAAGATCCTTGACGCTGCGCTGGGCCTGCGGCAGCGCTTCGTTCAGGATGACGGGGTTAGCCTCGACCAAACCATGTCATCCTGAGCGAAGCCGCGCAAGCGGCGAAGTCGAAGGATCTTTCTTCTGTGGCGATCCGGTTCCTTAATCCTTCACGATGCAGGCCAGGATCACCAGGTTCGTGTCGCCGGTGTTCTCCACGGCGTGGCCGTGGCCGCTGAACGTGGCCATGGAATCGCCGGCGGAGACGTCGAAGAACGCCTCGTCGTCCTGCACGCGGCCGTTGCCCTCGATGAAGTAGAACAGCTCCGTCTCGTTCTCGTGGACGTGGTAGCCGATCGACGCGCCGGGGATCAGCGTCAGAAGGTTGAATATGCGCACGCGCTCGGGCAGCTGCCGGGAGAGCATCGTGTGCTCCACGTGCTTCTTGCCGCCGCGCATGAATTCGCGAATGCTGTGGGATTGCTCCTCGCTGCGGGTGATCATACAGGGACCTCCTTTTCAAGCGGGTTGAAAAATGGTTTATCGCGGTCCTTCGGAACCGACACCATTATAGTATGCCTTGTGCCCGTTTACAAGCCGTATACAAGTAAATTCTTTTTAACATTATGTGGTTTGTTGCGCGCGGCAAATGTGATATACTATGTGCGTCGGCATCCGAACGGAGCCGAACACGGGACCCAAGGACCCCAATCTGTAGGGTATCCAATGCGAACCTGAACGGAGGAAAAGCAAATGAAGAAACTGACTACCCGCAATTTCGTGCTGCTGGCGCTGCTGGTGGCGGTCCAGATCGTGCTGGGCTATGTGAACATCCCGATGCCCGGCGGCCTGCACATCGTATTTAACATGATCCCCATGGCCATCGCGGCCATCGCGATGGGCCCGCTGGGCGGCGCCGTGATCGGCGGCGCGTTCGGCCTCATCAG
>CACYET010000064.1 GCA_902773515.1 uncultured Eubacteriales bacterium
ACAGGGGCGGGCTCCTCGGCGGGCGCGGGCTCCTCGACGACCGGCGCGGGTTCCTCTACGACGGGAGCAGGCTCCTCGGCGGGCGCGGGCGCTTCGGCGGGGATCGCCGCCTCCGCGGCGTCGTCTATGACCAGCCCGGTGTCGCCGGCGGACTGCGCCTCGACGATGGGGGCGTCGACGTCCGCGACGACCTCCTCCGACATCGCGGCGGGCAGGCACATCGCGCACACCAGCGCCAGCGTCAGGGCGCGCATCAAAAACCGTTTCATGGGGTGAATCCCTCCATACTTATCGTGCGAAAGGGCGCAAAACCGCTTCATATTACTCAATTTGGGTATATTTTACCACACGCGGACATGATTTGTCAAGGAATCGTAACATCTCTACACACATACCGACTTTTCTTCCCGGGAAGCGAAGGGGGAAGATCCTTCGCTGCGTCCAGGATGACAGGCCGACGAACCCCGGTCGATGCCATCCCGAGCAAAGTATTCAGGACCTTCCTTTTGCATTTTTTGCCGGCGCCCGGGTGCAAAAAACGGCCGAATGTGTCCGTCCACGGCGGAATCGTGTGGAGGGTTCGCAGAAAGTGAATCCGGAAGGTGCAAAAATAACGCATTTCCCCCTTGAAATCCGCGCACAAAGAAGGTATAATAGCCCTATCCAAAAAAGGGAGGTACTTTCCTATGAAAAAGGTATTGGCAATCGTTCTGACTATGCTGCTGGTCCTCTCCGCGGCCGCCATGGCCGAGACCGTGAAGATCGGCGTGTTCGAGCCGGCGACCGGCGCCAACGGCGCGGGCGGCAAGCAGGAGACCCTGGGCATGCAGTACGCCAACCAGGAGACCAAGACCGTCGAGATCGGCGGCGTGGAGTACGATGTCGAGCTGGTCTACGCCGACAACGCCTCCGACAACACCCAGGCGACCTCCGCGGCCCAGAAGCTGGTGTCCGAGGGCGTCAGCGTGGTGCTGGGCTCCTACGGCTCCGGCGTCTCCATTGCCGGCAGCGAGACCTTCAAGAACGCCGACACCCCCGCCATCGGCGTCACCTGCACCAACCCGCAGGTCACCGCGGGCAACAGCCACTACTTCCGCGTGTGCTTCCTGGATCCCTTCCAGGGCACCGTCCTGGCCAACTACGCGTTCAAGGAGCTGGGCGTGACCACCGCTTACTGCCTGGGCGAGCTGGGCAACGACTATGACCAGGGCCTGGTGACCTACTTCAAGCAGGCGTTCGAGGGCCTGGGCGGCACCGTGTTCGCCGAGAGCTTCCCGAAGGACACCCAGGACTTCACCAGCTACCTGACCAACGCCGAGGCGCTGAACGCCGAAGTGTTCTTCTGCCCCGTGTCCATCGACTACGCCGTGAAGATCATCGAGCAGGCCTCCAGCCAGGGCAAGACCTTCCCGATCCTCGGCGGCGACACGCTGGACAGCAACATGGTTTCCAACGCCGCCAAGGGCACCAGCGTCAAGGTCGTCGTGACCACCTTCTATCAGGAGGGCGCGAACGAGACCTTCGACAACGGCTTCAAGGCCTGGCTGGCCGAGGACGCCGAGGCGCTGACCAACAACGGCGGCAACGACATCATCGCGGGCGTCACCGCGATGGGCTACGACGCCTACTACGTGGCGCTGGAGGCCCTGAAGGCCGCCGGCAGCACCGAGCCCAAGGCCGTGATGGAGGCCCTGCCCGCCGTGACCTACGACGGCGTGTCCGGCCACATCGAGTTTGACGAGACCGGCGACGCCGTGCGCACCACCGCCTACGTCAAGACCGTCAACAACGAGACCGGCGACTGGGAGTTCGTGACCGAGCAGACCGTCGGCTGATCCCCGCTGAGACGAGCATGATGCGGCGAGGGCTGCAAGCCCTCGCCGCTTTTCGGCACTACACTCACCCAAAGGAGCGTTCCCCATGTGGAATACCATATTTCCCTACCTGCTGACGGGCATATCGGTGGGCGGGCAGTACGCGCTGATCGCCATCGGCTACACGATGGTGTACGGCATACTGCGCCTGATCAACTTTGCCCACGGCGACGTGTTCATGGTCGCGGGCATCGTGATGGTCTACATGGCCGCCAGCGGCATGCCGCTGTGGCTGTGCATCCCGCTGGTGCTGATCGCCACGGCGCTGGTCGGCTTTTTGATCGAGCGCGTGGCCTACAAGCCGCTGCGCAGCGCGCCCAGGATGTCGGTCATGATCTCGGCCATCGGCGTCAGCTACACGCTGCAAAACCTGGTGCTGTACATCACCGGCGGCCTGAACAAGGACTATCCGGCCATCCCCTGGCTGTCGGAGTCGATCACCATCATGGGCGCGACCACGAAGCGCGTGACCATCGTCACGCCGTTTCTGACCATCGCGCTGGTGGTGGCGCTGGTGATGCTGATCAACCACACGAAGATCGGCATGGCCATGCGCGCCGTGTCGAGGGACTTCGAGACCAGCCAGCTGATGGGCATCAAGATCAACTCCGTCATCTCCTCCACGTTCGTCATCGGCACGCTGCTGGCGGGCGTGGGCTCGATCCTGTACTTCACCAACTATCCCACGGTCATCCCCACGTCCGGCGCGATGCCGGGCCTCAAGGCGTTCGTGGCGGCGGTGTTCGGCGGCATCGGGTCGATCCCCGGCGCGGTGGTGGGCGCGTTCATCATCGGCATTGCCGAGAACATCATCAAGGGCCTGGACATCATCCTGCTGAAGGCGGGCGTGACCCACAGCATGCTGGGCCTGGCCACGTTCTCCGACGCCTTCACGTTCGCGCTGCTGATCGTGATCCTGTCGGTGAAGCCCACGGGCCTGTTTGGCGAGAAGATTACGGACAAGGTGTGAGGTGAGCGGAATGAAAGATTTGACGAGAAAGAAGATCGATTCCGCGACCATCATCACGGGAGCGATCGTGATCGCGGTGCTGCTCGCGTCGTTCATCGCGGAGCAGTTCATGCCCGCGACCTCCATGCTGTTCACGGTGCTGAAGAAGAGCGCGACCTACGCGCTGGTGGCCGTGTCGATGAACCTGCTCAACGGCTTCACGGGCATTTTCAGCCTGGGCCAGGCGGGCTTCATGCTGCTGGGCGCCTACACCTACGGCATATTCACCATCCCCGTGGCCGAGCGCATGAACGTGTACCAGTACTACAACGGCGGCCTCGTGCAGTTCGTGCTGCCGTGGTATGTGGCCATGATCCTGGCGGGCCTGGTGGCGGCGTTCTTCGCCTTTTTGATCGGCCTGCCGGTGCTGCGCCTCAAGAGCGACTACCTGGCCATCGCCTCGCTGGGCTTCGCGGAGATCATCCGCGCGCTGTTCCAGTGGGACAAGCTGGGCCCGATCACCAACGGCTCGAACATGCTCCGGCTGTTCCCGTCCTTCAATGACTTCAACATCCGCAACGCCAGCGGCGAAGTGGTGGTGTACCTGGACACGCTGGTGCCGCTGCTGATCACGACGCTGTGCGTGGGCATCATCGTGCTGCTGATCAACTCCACGTTCGGCCGCGCGCTGAAGGCCATCCGCGACGACGAGATCGCCGCCGAGGCCATGGGCATCCGCCTGGCCAGCCACAAGCGCCTGGCGTTCTGCGTGTCCTCGTTCTTCGCGGGCGTGGGCGGCGCGATGCTGGCGATGTATCAGGCCACGGTGCAGGCCAACGGCTTCACCACGATCATGACCTATGAGATATTGCTGATCGTGGTCATCGGCGGCATCGGCTCGGTGACGGGCAGCTGCCTGTCGGCGTTCCTGTTCGTGGCGGCCAGCGAGTGGTGGCTCAGGTTCCTGGACCAGAAGCAGATGATCGGTTCCTTCGAGGTGCCGCTGCTCCGAAACGGCTTCCGCCGCGTGGTGTTCTCCATCATCATCATGATGGTGGTGCTGTTCTTCCGCAGAGGCATCATGGGCACGAAGGAGCTGCCGGACCTGATCCGCGGATTCAAGAACCGGCGCAGGAAGGAGGCGCAGGCCAAATGAGTGAGAACGTACTTCATATCGATCACTTAACCATGCGCTTCGGCGGCGTCGTGGCCGTCAACGACCTGTCCATGGACATCAACCGCGGCGAGATCGTGGCCCTGATCGGCCCGAACGGCGCGGGCAAGACCACCGCCTTCAACATGGTCACGGGCGTCTACCAGCCCACCGAGGGCAAGATCTCGCTGGAGGGCAGGGACATCACCGGCCTGCGCCCGGACGAGATCACGAAGCTGGGCGTGGCCCGCACGTTCCAGAACATCCGGCTGTTTTCGAGCATGACGGTGTTTGACAACGTGCTGACGGCCCACCACCTGAGAAGGACCAGCAACTTCCTGACGGCGACGTTCAGGCTGAACCTGGCCGAGGAGAAGAGGATGCGGCAGGAGTCGGAGGCGCTCTTGAAGGAAGTGGGCCTCTGGGAGCTGAAGGACGAGATGGCCACCAGCCTGCCCTACGGCAAGCAGCGCCTGCTGGAGATCGCCCGCGCGCTGGCCACGCAGCCGCGCCTTTTGCTGCTGGACGAGCCCGCCGCCGGCATGAACCCGCAGGAGACGGAGGAGCTCGGCGCGTTCATCAAGGAGATCAAGGACAAGTTCCACCTGACGGTGTTTTTGATCGAGCACCACATGAACCTGGTCATGGACATCTCCGACCGCATCTACGTGATCGACTTCGGCAAGCAGATCTCCGAGGGCACGCCCGCCGAGGTGCAGGACGATCCCGCCGTCATCGCGGCCTACCTGGGCGTGGATGAGGACGAGGAGCAGGACGGCGCGAAGGAGGTGGGCGCATGAGCAGCATGCTGAAGGTCAAGGACCTGAAGGTGAACTACGGCGGCATCGAGGCGCTCAAGGGCATCTCCTTCGACGTGGAGCAGGGCCAGATCGTCACGCTGATCGGCGCGAACGGCGCGGGCAAGAGCACCACGCTGCGGGCCATCTCCGGCCTGGTGAAGACGTCCTCCGGCGCGATCAACTTCCTGGGCCGCGACATCATCCCCTTCAACGCCCAGCAGGTGGTGGCCGAGGGCATCGCCATGGTGCCGGAGGGCCGCCGCGTGTTCGACAACCTGACGGTGAAGGAGAACCTGAAGATCGGGGCCTACCTGCGCGCCGACAAGGAGGAGATCGAGGCCGGCATCGAGGACATCTACCAGCGCTTCCCGCGCCTGAAGGAGCGCGAGTGGCAGCTGGCGGGCACGCTCTCCGGCGGCGAGCAGCAGATGCTGGCCGTGGGCCGCGCGATGATGGCCAGGCCGAAGCTGTTGATGATGGACGAGCCCAGCCTGGGCCTGGCCCCGCTGGTGGTGAAGGAGATCTTCTCCATCATCCGCGACCTGAAGAGCGAGGGCATCACGATCCTTTTGATCGAGCAGAACGCGAACGCGGCCCTGCGCTGCGCCGACCAGGCCTACGTGCTGGAGACCGGGCGCATCACCATGTCCGGCACCGGCGCGGCCCTGCTGGCCGACCAGCGCGTGCGCGACGCGTACCTGGGCTCGACCGCGAGATAGAGAGGGAAACCAAGGGCCAGATTGCCACGTCGGCCCTGTGGGCCTCCTCGCAATGACGTGCCGTGGCAACGACGCGAACAACGTCATTGCGAGGAGGGCGCAGCCCGACGCGGCAATCCGGGTCCCCCTGCGCCAATCTTTTCCAGTCCACACAAAGGAAGTCCGATCATGTCCAAAAACCGTCTGGGGGCGCTGCAGGTGGCGCTGGCCGCCATCAGCTGGAGCTTTGCCGGGGTGTTCAGCAAGTCGCTGCCCTGGAACGCGCTGACCGTGAACGGCGTGCGCTCGCTGATCGCGGCGGTGCTGCTGGCCCTGGCCCGCGGCACCGCGAAGGTGCGCATGACGAAGGGCACGCTGTTGGGCGCGGCGGGCGTGGCGCTGACCAGCATCCTCTACATGGCCGCCACGAAGCTGACCACCTCCGCCAACGCCATCGTGCTGCAATACGCGATGCCGGTGTTCGTGATCCTGTTTTCGTGGATATTCTACGGCCAGCGGCCCAGCAAGAAGCACGTGATCATCGCTGCGTTCATACTCGCGGGCGTCGTGCTGTGCAGCTGGGACGGCCTGCGCGGCGGCAACCCGCTGGGCGACGCGCTGGCCATCCTCTCGGCGGTGACGTTCGCGCTGGTGTTCTTCTGCGCGCGGCTGCCGGGGGCCTACCCGCCGGACTATTCCTACCTGGGCATGATCTTCTGCGCGCCGTTTTCGCTGTGCGGGCTGTTTGACCCGGGCATGTCGCTGAACCCGGCGCACTGGCTGATCGCGCTGGGGCTGGGCGTGTGCCTCGCGGGGGGCTACTTCTTCATCGCCCGGTCCATGAGCAACGTCTCGCCGATCTCGGCGGCGCTGCTGGCGAACCTGGAGCCGATCCTCAACCCCATCTGGGTGTTTATCTTCGTGGGCGAGCGCCCCGGGCCGCTGACGATCGTCGGCGCGGGCATCGTGCTGGTGACCGCGACGGTCTACGCGCTGCTGCCGGCGGGAGAGAACGATTGATCAGAGTTGAGAGTTTAGAGTTGAGAGTTTAGATTGAAGTGCCTTCAGCCATTCACTCAACTCTCAACTCTGAACTCTAAACTCTCAAAAACGTGAAGTGAGGAGTAAAAAGATGAGCGAGTTGAATATCGTCTGCCTGGATCTGGAGGGCGTATTGGTGCCGGAGATCTGGATCGCGTTTTCCGAGGCCAGCGGCATCCCCGAGCTGCGGCGCACCACCCGCGACGAGCCGGACTACGACAAGCTGATGCGCTGGCGGCTGGGCATACTGCGCGAGCACGGCCTGGGCCTGAAGGACATCCAGCGCGTGATCGGCACCATCGACCCGCTGCCCGGCGCGCGGGAATTCCTGGACGCGCTGCGCGAGCGCACCCAGGCGGTGATCCTCTCGGACACCTTCACCCAGTTCGCCAAGCCCCTGATGGAAAAGCTGGGCTGGCCCACGCTGATGTGCAACGCGCTCGAGGTGGGCCCGGACGGCATGATCGCGGACTATCAGATCCGCGTGGCGCAGTCGAAGCTCTCCACCGTGAAGGCGCTGCAGTCCGTGGGCTTTGACACCATCGCCTGCGGCGACAGCTACAACGACCTGGGCATGATCCGCGCCAGCAAGGCCGGGTTCCTGTTCCGCTCGACCGAGAAGATCAAGGCCGACAACCCCGACCTGCCCGCGTTCGAGGCGTTCGACGATTTGCGCGACGCCATTTTCGCGGCGCTGTAAAACAACGAAAAAGCCTTCCCCTTTGGGGAAGGTGGCACGGCGCAGCCGTGACGGAAGAGGTCTTTTGTGAATGGCAGGGCGCTTCTATCCCGGCAGAGGTGCGAAGTGCGACGCAAGGGGACCTCTTCCGCCTCACTGCGTTCGGCACCTTCCCCAAAGGGGAAGGCTGTCCATTCCGTGTTCCGCCGACGCAAACATCCTGCCCTTGAATCAGTGGGGCAGGATGTTTGTTTGGTCGCGCGGCAGCGATTGACAGCCGGTTCCACCGGTCACATCACCGGCGCGAAGACCTTTAACAGCCACCCCATCACGCGGTAGGAGAGGGGGATGTCCTTCAGATCCTCGATCCGCACCTCCTGGCTCTGGGCGACGGTCTCCTGGAAGTCCCTTTCCATGTCCAGTATGGCAGGCATGTCGCGCAGATAGGCGGCGCACTCAAAGTGCAAATACAGGCTGCGCCAGTCCAGGTTGATGGTGCCCACGATGCCCTTGCAGTCGTCGCTGACGAATACCTTGGCGTGGACGAACCCCGGCGTGTACTCGAAGATGCGCACGCCCGCCTCCAGCAGCTCGCGGTAGTGGGTCTTGGCCAGCGCGAAGGCGTACTTCTTGTCGGGGATGTGGGGCAGCAGGATCATGACCTCCACGCCGCGCTTGGCCGCGAACGTCAGCGCCGTGAGCATCTCGCTGTCGAGGATCAGGTAGGGTGTCATGATGTGCACGTAGCGCTGGGCGCGGTTGAGGATGTCCATGTACATCATCTCGCCCACGCGCTCCTGGTCCAGCGGGCTGTCGCCGTAGGGCAGCACCCAGCCGGGCGCGCCCTTCACGGGGCCGTAGGCCGGGGGATCGAGGTAGCGCGCGAAGGCGTCGCCGCTCTCGTCCACGTTCCACATCTGCAAGAACATCAGCGTGAACGACCGCACCGCGTCGCCCTCCAGCCGTATGGACACGTCCTTCCAGTGGCCGAAGCGGCTGCCCCGGTTGATGTACTCGTCCGCCAGGTTCACGCCGCCGGTGTAGGCCACCTTGCCGTCGATCACCAGTATCTTGCGGTGGTCGCGGTTGTTGTAGTGGGTGGAGATCATCGGCCGGATGGGGGAGAACATCTTGCAGGGGATGCCCAGCTTTTGCATCATCTTGGGATACCGGTAGGGCAGGCGGAAGATGGCGCAGGTGCCGTCGTACATCACGCGCACCTCGACGCCCTGGCGCACCTTCTCCTCCAGGATCTTCAATACCCGGCCCCACATCACGCCCTCGTCGATGATGAAGAACTCCAGGAAGATGAAGTCCTCGGCCTTGCGCAGATCGTCCAGCATGGCCTCCAGCGAGGTCTCGCCGCTGGGCAGGTAGTCCACCTTCGTGTCGGCGTAGACGGGATAGTGCCCGCCGTGCTCCCAGGCGTAGCGGGACAGGCCCACAAGTTCGGGGGCCGCCTCGGCCGCGCCCTCGGGCAGCGTCGGCGCTTCGGGCAGGAAGGCGGCGGTCTCCTTCATCAGCTGGCTCAGCCGCCGGTTCAGCACGCGGTGGCCGATCTCCAGC
>CACYET010000065.1:0-752 GCA_902773515.1 uncultured Eubacteriales bacterium
TGCGGCTGCGGCTGCGCGAACTGCACGATGAATTGTTCCAACCGCAAATAATAGACTATATTTTCATTCCCGCCAGCCAGTACGCCAGCACGGCGTAGTCGCCCCGGACGGGGGAGAGCCCCGGCAGGGCCGACCCGCCCGACCCGGGGACGATCTCGCCGCCCGACTGCCCGAAGACCCGCGAAAGCGGGTCTTTCATATTGCCTCGGACCCGCGCCCAGGCGCCCGGGTCGTCCCGCGCCAGGAGTCCCGCGGCGTAGCGCAGCGCCCACAGCCGCGCCGAGTCGGCGAAAACTCCGCCCGCGTCCGCGCAGCGCTGCCACGCGGCGATGTTGGCCGCGCCCTCGTCGGCGACGCCGGTGAGGTGCATCAGTTCGTGCACGGCCGTGAAGGGGACGAGCGCCGCGGGCGCGGTGGCGTCCACGACAGCCTCTCCGGTCGGCGGCGCGAACAGCCCCGAAACGCCCCCGGCGCGCATCCACTCCGGGTAGCGCGCGGCCTTCACCGCGCAGTTGGGCAGGCCTGCGACCCCGGGCGCGAGGCGCAGGGCATCGGCGCTCGCCGGGAAGTCGAGCGGCGCGGCGTTCAGCCGGTCGACGAGCGCCTCGCACAGCCACGCGAGCTGCCCGGCGTCGGGCTCGGGCGGGAGGTCCGTCGGTGCGAGCATCGCCGGGAGCCACGCGAGGGCCAGCAGCGTCGCGAGCGCCAGCCCTGCCGCGGCGGTGCCGCGCAGCCAGCGCAGGAGGGGCTCC
>CACYET010000065.1:797-9552 GCA_902773515.1 uncultured Eubacteriales bacterium
GCCAGCGCAGGAGGGGCTCCGCGCGTCGGCGGGTGATCGCGCGGAGAGCCGCGGAGACCAGCGCCAGCAGCGCCGTGACGCCGACGGCGAAGGTCATAAGCTCCGAGACGGGGAAGGGGACGCGCGCCGTCAGCCGGTGCAGCGCCATCGTCAGGGGATGGGAGACGCGCTCGCGGAGAAAGTCGGGAAACGCCCGGCAGAGCAGGCAAAACAGGGCAAGGGACGATGCCCAGACGATCCAAAGGCGCTTTCCCTTCCTCGCCATGGTGAGACCTCCTTGGTTAGATTGGAGAACGACCTCATCCGTCATTTGCTACGCAAATGCCACCTTCCCCTGAAGGGGAAGGCTTTTGGATTGACACATATTCTATGTAGTGCTCACATTATCCCATACATCGCTTCCCAAAATCAAAGGTAATATCTGCCAATCGGCGATTGCAAGCGCCCGCTCAATCCGTTATAATAAAGTCACACTAATATCGCGAGGAACTCATCCATGCTGAAATACCTGAAAAAGTACCGCGTCCAGTGCGTGTGCGCGCCGCTGTTCAAGATGTTCGAGGCGCTGCTGGACCTGTTTGTGCCGCTGGTGGTGGCCTCGATCATCGACAGGGGCATCGCCGCGGGCAGCGCGGGCCACGTGTGGCGCATGAGCGGCCTTCTGGTGGCGCTGGGTCTGGCGGGGCTGGCGGCGGCGGTCACGGCCCAGTACTTCGCGGCGAAGGCGGCCACCGGCTTCGCGGCGGACGCGCGCCACGCGCTGTTTGAAAAGCTGACGTCGCTGGCGTTTTCGGACGTGGACCGGCTGGGCACGTCCGCGATGATCACGCGCATGACCAGCGACGTGAACCAGGCCCAGACCGGCGTGAACATGGCGCTGCGGCTGCTGCTGCGCTCGCCGTTCGTGGTGCTGGGCGCGATGATCATGGCCTTCACGATCGACGTGCGCTGCGCGCTGATCTTCGCGCTGGTGATCGCGGCGCTGTCGGCGGTGGTGGCCGTCATCATGGCGGCGAACATCCCGATGATGCAGGGCGTGCAGCGGCAGCTGGAGGCCGTGCTGGGCGCGACGCGCGAGAGCCTCGCGGGCGCGCGGGTGATCCGCGCGTTCCGGCGCGAGGACGCGGAGTACCAGGCCTTCCGCGCGAAGAACCGCGAGCTGGCCGCGCGCCAGCTGCGGGCCGGGCGCGTGTCGGCGCTCTTGAACCCCGTGACCTACGTGCTGATCAACCTGGCGGTGATCCTGCTGGTGCGCCGGGGCGCGATCCGCGTCGATTCCGGCGCGCTGACTACCGGCCAGGTGGTGGCGCTGTACAACTACATGAGCCAGATCTTGGTGGAGCTGTTGAAGTTCGCCGCGCTGATCATCACGATCAACAAGGGCTGGGCCAGCTGGAAGCGCGTGGAGGACGTGCTGGCGCTGACGCCCTCGATGACCGCGCTGGATGAGATGGGCGGCGCGCCGTCCGAAGGCGCCCCGGCGGTGGCGTTCGAGCACGTGACGCTGACCTACCCCGGCGCGGGCAGCCCTGCGCTGGAGGACATCGACTTCGCCGCGTCGCGCGGGCAGACCGTGGGCATCATCGGCGGCACCGGCTCCGGCAAGAGCTCGCTGGCGCGGCTGATTCCGCGCTTCTACGATGCAACCTCCGGCGCGGTGCGCGTGAACGGCGTGGACGTGCGCGACTGGCCGAAGGACGCCCTGCGCGCGAAGATCGGCGTGGTGCCCCAGAAGGCGTCGCTGTTCAAGGGCACGATCCGCGACAACCTGCGCTGGGGCGATCCCGACGCCGCGGACGCGGACTTGATCGAGGCCGCGGCCATCGCGCAGGCCTCGGACGTGCTGGCGGCGAAGGGCGGGCTGGACAGCGAGATCGCCCAGAACGGCGGCAACCTGTCCGGCGGCCAGCGGCAACGCCTGACCATCGCGCGGGCGCTGGCGCGGCGGCCCGAGATACTGATCCTGGACGACAGCGCCTCCGCGCTGGACATGGCCACCGACGCGCGGCTGCGCGGGGCCATCGCGGGGCTGTCGTACCGGCCCACCGTGTTCATCATCTCCCAGCGGGCGGCCTCGATCATGCGGGCCGACCTGATCCTGGTGCTGGACG
This sequence comes from uncultured Eubacteriales bacterium, assembly GCA_902773515.1. GTDB lineage: Bacteria > Bacillota > Clostridia > Christensenellales > Aristaeellaceae > UBA2862. The sequence continues at coordinate 2,909 of CACYET010000065.1, forward strand.
ACGGCAGGGTTGTCGGCAAGGGCACGCACGCCGAATTGCTCAAGACCTGTCCGATTTACAAGGAAATCTACGACTCCCAATTTGGTGGGGAGGCCCCGCTGCCGGATGCTGCCGCGACGGGAAACCATCCGGTTCGCGCCATAGATTCAAGCGCGAACCGTCTGTGTGGCGATCCTGAAAAGGATAATGGGGAGGTGAGCGCGTGATGCGGACCTCCACGGGCCAGATCGGGACGATCAAAAAGGTATTGAGGCACATTGGCCGCTACAAGTGGCTGGTGCTGGCGTCGCTGATCCTGTCGGCGGCGACGGTGCTGCTGACGCTGGCGGTGCCGATCCTGGTGGGCCGCGCCATCGACGGCATCATCGGCGCGGGGCAGGTGCGCTTCGACGTCGTGTGGCCGCTGCTGTGGCGCATCGGCGTCTGCGTGGCGCTGACGGCGCTGGGCACGTGGGTGATGAACGTGGTGAACAACCGCGTGACGTTCGACGTGGTGCGCGATCTGCGCGAGGAGGCGCTCTCGCGCATCCACCGGCTGCCGCTTTCGTACATCGACGCGCATCCCCACGGCGAGACCGTCAGCCGCGTGATCGCCGATGCGGACCAGTTCGCGGACGGCCTGCTGATGGGCTTCACGCAGCTGTTCTCCGGCGCGCTGACGATCGTGTTCACGCTGGCGTTTATGCTGACGCAGAACGCGCTGATCACGCTGGTGGTCGTGTGCGTGACGCCGCTGTCGCTGTTCGTGGCGCGGTTCATCGCCACGCGCACCTACGCCATGTTCCGCGCCCAGTCCGAGACCCGCGGCGAGCAGACGGCCTTCATCAACGAGATGATCGGCAATCTGAAGGTGGTGCAGGCCTACGGGCGCGAGGCCGCCGAGACCGCGCGCTTCGACGGCATCAACGAGCGCCTGCGGGAATGCTCGCTGCGCGCCACGTTCTTCTCCTCGCTGACGAACCCCTGCACGCGCTTCGTCAACGCCGTGGTGTACGCGCTGGTGGCCCTCGCCGGGGCGCTGGCGGCGCTGGCCCCCGGCAGCGCGATGACCGTGGGCATGCTGACGGCCTTCCTGAGCTACGCCAACCAGTACACCAAGCCCTTCAACGAGATCTCCGGCGTGGTGACGGAGCTGCAGAACGCCGTCGCCTGCGCCGCGCGGCTGTTTGAGCTGATCGAGGCTCCGGTGGAGACGCCGGACGCGCCGGATGCCGCGCCGCTTGCAGACGTGCGGGGCGCGGTGGCGTTCGACCACGTCTATTTCTCCTATGTCAAGGACCGTAGGCTGATCGAGGATTTCAACCTGTCGGTGGAGCCGGGCTGCCGCGTGGCCATCGTGGGCCCCACGGGCTGCGGCAAGACGACGCTGATCAACCTGTTGATGCGCTTCTACGACGCCGACGCCGGGGCGATCTCGGTGGAGGGGCGCGACGTGCGCGACATTCCCCGGCGCAGCCTGCGCGAGGCCTACGGCATGGTGTTGCAGGAGACGTGGCTGAAGAACGCCACGATCCGTGAAAACATCGCCATGGGCCGCCCCGACGCCCCCGAGGAGGAGATCATTGCCGCGGCAAAGGCCTCGCACGCCCACGGGTTCATCCGCCGCCTGCCCAACGGCTACGACACCGTGGTGGGCGAGGACGGCGGGCAGCTGTCGCAGGGGCAGAAGCAGCTGTTGTGCATCGCGCGGGTGATGCTGTGCCTGCCGCCGATATTGATCCTGGACGAGGCGACGAGCTCCATCGACACCCGCACGGAGCTGAAGATCCAGTCCGCGTTCGCGAAGCTGATGGCGGGCCGCACGTCGTTCATCGTGGCCCACCGCCTCTCCACCATCCGCGAGGCCGACGTGATCCTCGTGATGCGCGAGGGCAGGATCGTCGAGCAGGGCGACCACGATTCGCTGCTTCAAAAGGGCGGCTTCTACGCCGAACTGTACAACAGCCAGTGGTGTAGTGAGTGAGGAGTGAGGAGTTAGGAGTGAGGAGTGGATTGTAGGGGCGGCGTTCGATCATCTGCCGCCGTTTACACCGCCCTTGCCTCGATGTCTCCCGACACGGTCTGGATGCGGATGACGGGCTTTTCGCCGTCGCTGCCGCCGCCCGCGCAGGCGTCGTCGAAGCGGCATTCGCCGCTGACGGTGTTCGTGGCGATGTCGTAGCCGCAGGGCAGGGGCTCCAGCCCCAGCTCCACGTCGCCGCTGACGGATTTCAGCCGCGTCTGGCGGGCGATGCAGCGCTTCAGCTCGATGTCGCCGCTGGCGGTCTCCACGGTCAGCTCCGGGTCGCACTCCACCTCGTCCAGCCGCACGTCGCCGCTGGCGGCGCGGATGCTGGCGTCGGTCGCGCGGCCGCGGTCCACCTCGATGTCGCCGGAGGCGGTGACCAGCGTCAGCTCGCCGCAGTCGAGGTTGCGCAGCTCGATGTCGCCGCTGGCAGTCTCCAGCTTCGCGGGGCCGTTCACGCGCACGTCGTTCGCCTCGACGTCGCCGCTGGCGGAGTGCACGCGCAGTTCGGCGGGACGGGCGTTCACGAGCCGCGGCTTCCCGTCCGCCATCTCAAACGCCGCGCCGCACGCCACGGATGAGAGCCGGATATCGCCGCTGGCGGTGCTCAGGGTCGCGCCGTCGCCCAGCGTGATGTTCTCCAGGCGCGTATCGCCGCCCGCGGAGGTGACTTCCAGCGCCCCGGACAGGCCGCCGGACAGCGCGACGGTCAAACGGAGGTCGGAATCAAGGATCATCCGCTTCAGCCAGCGCAGGCTGAAGCGCTCGCCCTCCGCCTCGCGCTCCTCGATCACCAGCGCGCCGCCCTCCGCGCGCCATTCGAAGCGCGTGGGATCGGAGAAGCGCAGCTGCGCCGCCGCGCCGTTTTCAAGCGGCTCGCGCGCGATCTTCACGTCGGCGTTGCGCACATGCACGCGCAGACTCTCCAGCGCGTCCACCGTCTCCGAGCCGCCGGTCCTCTCTGCCGGGACGGCGGCGGGCGCGAACTCGCGGGCGATGTCCGCCGGGCTGCCCAGCGCGGCGACGGCCTCCTCCTCGGGGACGCCCTCCTCCACGCGGTCGTCGATCATCTCGCCGTAGTAGTCCTTCAGCCGCGTGCGCTCCTGCTCGGTCAGCGCGCCGGTCAGCCGGTTCAGTTCCTCCAAAAACGCCTCTTTAGTCATTGCCTTCAACCTCCGCTTCGATTTGCCCCAGTACCCGCAGCAGCTCGCGCCATTCGTCCAGAAACGCGCGGATGCGCCGTTCGCCGGCCTGTGTGATCTGGTAGTACTTGCGCAGCCTGCCGCTGTGCTCCACGGAATAGACCGTCACCAGCCCGCCCGCCTCCAGCCGCTTCAATATCGGGTAGAGCGTGGATTCCGAGACGGCGATGATCTGGCCCACGTCCCGCACCAGCCGGTAGCCGTAGGAGTCTCCCCGGCGCAGCACCGTCAGCACGCAGACGTCCAATATGCCCCGCTTCAGCTGGACATCCATGGGACCACCTCCTTGACGCATAATATTATACAACGCATAGTATTGTGTGTCAAGAGGTAAATGAAAGAGAGTTGAGAGTGAAGAGTTTAGAGTTTAGATAAAGACGGCTATTATCTCAACTCTCAACTCTAAACTCTCAACTCTCCCTAAAACTGCCACGCCCAGTTATGCCAGAAGCGTTTGATGCCATTGCCCTTCGCCTCCACGGTCTCGGCGGCGACGACGGGGATCTGCGCGACGGGGCGGCCGTCGACCTGGACCGTGACGCGTCCGACCGCGTCCCCTTCGCGCACCGGCGCGGGGAGGGACTCGGGCAGGTCGGGCGAGAGCGCCACGCGCTGCTCGTCGCCCTTGTTCACCAGCAGCGTCAGATCCCCGCCCAGCGCCAAGCCCACGCCGTCGGCCTCGCCGCCGGTGACGGGCAGCCGCCCCTTCACCTTCGTGCCGCGCTTCGCCACGGGATAGCGGCGGTAGTTGGCGAAGCCGAAGTCGAACATCTGCCGGGCGATGTCGAAGCGCTCCTTGCCGGAGGCCGCGCCCAGCACCACGGCGATCAGCCGCATCCCGCCGCGGCTGGCGGTGGCGCTGACGCAGTAGCCCGCCTCCTTCGTGGAGCCGGTCTTGCCGCCGTCGCAGCCGTCGTAGAGCCGCAGCAGCTTGTTGGTGTTCACCAGCTGGGTCGCGCGCCCGTCGCCGTGGTCGATGTCCTCCATCCAGACGGCGGAGTGGTCGAAGTAGCGCGGGTGGGCGAACATCTGGCGCGACATGACGGCCACGTCGCGGGCGGTGGTGTGCTGGCCCTCGGCGGGCAGGCCGGTGCAGTTGACAAAGTGCGTATCGGCCATGCCCAGCGCATCAGCGCGGCGGTTCATGGCCTCGGCGCAGAGCGCCTCGCTGCCGTAGAGCGTCTCGGCCAGGGCCACGGCGGCGTCGTTGGCGCTGCCGACGATCATGCACTTGAGAAGCGTGTCCACGTCCTGCGTCTCGCCCACGTCCAAAAGCACCTGCGAGCCGCCCATGCCCGCCGCGCTCTGCGAGATCGTGACCGGCTGTTTCGGCGAGACGCGCCCGGCGTCCATCTGCTCCAGCGTCAGAAGGATCGTCATCACCTTCGTGACCGACGCCACCGGGCGGGGGCTGTCGGCGTTCATCTCGAAGATGATCTGCCCGCTCTCCGCCTCCATCAGCAGCGCCGCGGCGCAGTTCAGCCGCATCGGCGGGGTTTCCAGCAGCGGCGCGTCGGAGACGGGCGGCAGACTGGGCGGCGTTGAGCCGGCGTCCGGGGCGTCCGGGGCGGCGGTCGACGGGGCGGGGGAGAGGTCGATTTCCTCGCCCGTGCCCGACGGGATCAGGCAGGCGAGTACCAGGCACACGAGCAGCGCGAGCATCCGTTTTCGCATCAGAAAATACCTCCGGATCGAATGATTCCCGGTTCATCATGTGCGCCGGGAGGCGGAAAAATGCCTGTGGGTATGGGGTCGGGCGAAATCGATTTCGCACTTTCTGTTATCTTTTGCGCAAAAATTGGGGAAAGTTGCACAAAAACAGCCTTAATTAGTCAGTATTATCGAAAATTGTTGGATTAAATACTGCATTTTGTATAAATTGCCCTTGCAATCAGGACAAACTTGTGCTACAATTCATTTGGATTTTATTTGAAGGGGTTATAGGGCGGCATGCCGCCCCGTGCCGGACCCCTTCTCCAGGAATACACGGAGTACAGAAAGGTGGTCATTACCGGCATGAGTTTCGGAAAGAAGAAGGGAACGGCTCAGAGGACGCTGGCGGATTCCGGCAAGCGGCAGGCGGCGTACCTGGCGATGGTGCTGCCCGGCACGCTGTTCCTGCTCGCGTTCGCGTACCTGCCGATGCCCGGCATCATCCTCGCGTTCAAGAAGTATCAGATGACCGTGCCCACGGCGTCCTCGTTCTTCAAGAACGTGTTCCTCAACAGCCTGTTCACCTCCGAGTGGAACGGCCTGAACAACTTCACCTACCTGCTCAAGGACGCCCCGATGCTCATCCGCAACACCGTGGGCTACAACCTGCTGTTCATGGTCGTCGGCGTGGTGCTGCAGGTGGGCCTGGCGGTGCTGATCAACGAGCTGCGCAACCGCAAGACCGCCAAGGTGTACCACACGATCCTGTTCATGCCCTACTTCATCAGCTGGATCGTGGTCATGTACGCGCTGTACGCCATGATCGCGGCCAACGGCTTCTTCAACCAGGTCAACGCCGCGCTGGGGCATTCCGCCGTGAAGTTCTACTCCGTGAAGAAATACTGGCCGTGGATCTTCCTGTGCGCGAACGTCTGGAAGTACACCGGCCAGGGCTCGATCATCTACCTGGCCACGCTGACCGGCTTTGACGAGCAGCTGTACGAGGCCGGCGCCATCGACGGCGCCAGCAAGTGGCAGCAGTTCAAGTACATAACGCTTCCGCAGCTGATGCCCGTCATCGTGATGCTGCAGATCCTCGCGGTCGGCCGCATCTTCAACGGCGACTTCGACATGTTCTATTCCCTGCCCAACGGCTCGGGCACGCTGCGCCAGGTGACCAGCACGATCGACACCTACGTGTACGACATGCTGAAGAAGGGCAACCTGCGCAACTCGTTCGGCTATGCCGGCGCAGGCGCGTTCTTCCAGTCGGTGGTCGGCTTTGTGCTGATCCTGGTCACCAACGGCATCGTGCGCAGGAGCCATCCCGACATGGCGCTGTTCTAAGGAAGGGAGGATGCGAACATGACTGCTGTCGACGTCAAGAAGCTCAAGAAGGCGGAGAAGGACTCCGCTCGCCACAGCGCGGCGCGCAACCAGATCTCCCGGGGCGCGAACCTCGGCTTCAACATCCTGTTGGTTGTCGCCTGTATCCTCGTCATCTTCCCGCTGTGGATCATCATCGTGTCCTCGATCACCAGCGAGGTGGCGCTGACCACCTACGGCTACCGCCTGTGGCCGCTGGAGTTCTCTACCAACGCCTACACCTACCTGTTCCGCAAGGGCTCGGCGATTTTGACCGCCTACCGCAACACGATCATCGCCACCGTGTCCGGCACGATCATCTCCGTGATCACCGTCGGCCTGTACGCCTACGCGCTCAGCCGCCCGGACTTCAAGTACAAGAAGTTCTTTACGTTCTTCTCGTTCTTCACGATGCTGTT
>CACYET010000066.1 GCA_902773515.1 uncultured Eubacteriales bacterium
GTCGCCTACGTGCGCTTCGCCTCCGTATACCGCCAGTTCCGCGACATACAGACGTTCCGCGACGAGCTGAACAAGCTGCTCGCAGACTTTGACAAGGGTACTGCTGACGGCGACGCCGCCAGATAACCAAATACAAAGAGAGAGAGGATACGCACATGGCAAATGAACTTATCCTGGCCGTTGACGATGAAGCCCATATTCTTGAACTGCTTTCGTTCAACCTTGAGGCTTCCGGCTATCGAGTCGTCACTGCCGCCACGGGCGAAGATGCGCTGGTGGTATGTGCGCATGAGCGTCCGGCGATGGTGCTGCTGGACATTATGCTCCCTGGCATCGACGGCATGGAGGTCTGCCGCCGCTTGAAGAGCGCGCCGACCACTGCGGATATTCCCATTATCATGCTCACCGCGAAGGGCGATGAGGTGGACAAGATCCTCGGCCTGGAGCTGGGCGCGGACGACTATATCACCAAGCCCTTCTCCGTGCGCGAGCTGATCGCCCGCGTGAAGGCACTGCTGCGCCGCGCGGCCCCGCAAAACGAGGAAGAGGGCATCCTGCACGTCGGCGGCCTGACCATCGACGTGGGCAATTACGAGGCCTTCCGAAACGGCGAAAAGCTGTCGCTGACGCTCAAGGAGTTCGAGCTGTTGAAGCTGCTGGTGCTCAGCCGCGGCAAGGTGCTCACCCGCGACTTCCTGCTGGATCGCATCTGGGGCTATGAGTTCTACGGCGAGACCCGCACCGTGGACGTGCACATCCGCCACATCCGCCAGAAGCTGGGCGACGACGCGCACTACATCGAGACCATCCGCGGCGTCGGCTACAAGTTCAATGACCGCCAGGAGAATCGCCTATGAAATCAAGGGTTACATTGATTGTGACCCTGATTTCCCTGGCCGTTCTCGCGCTGCTGTTCACGTATAACTGCTCCAGGCTCGCCGAAGAAACCAACGACGCGCTGCGCAGGGATCTCTCCATCGTGTGCCAGGCCACCGGCGATTTCAGCCGCATGGACACGATGGAGGATCGCGTGCACACGCTGGAGGCGCTCACGGTGAGCGATGTGACGCTGAAGGCCCTGTTCGACGCCGACGGCAAGGCCATCTACGCATCGCTGGATGGGTATGAGGCGCTTTCCGCCCAGGAAATGGCCGTGGCCGCGGTCGATCGGGCCGTGGTCTATCAGCATACCAACCCCGAGGGCCGTTACTGCGCCTACGCCATCTATCAGTACGATGATGGCGAGTTTTTAGTTTACGGCAAACCGGAGATGAACCTCGGAAGCGTGCTGGCCAACCGGCCCAGCATGATCCTGCTGGCCGCGATATTCGGGCTGAGCATGGTGCTGTTCGTCGCGGTGTTGGTGAACGTGATGGAGCGCGAGCGGCGCGTCAAGCAGGTGATGGCGGCGCTGGATCGCTTCTCGGACGGCAACTTTGACGCCCGCGTGGCGGGTTTCCCGGGGAACGATACGCAGGTGGCGGAGTACAACGCCATCATCGCGCGGATTCAGGATCGCGTATTCAAGCAGAAAAACAGGAACCACGTGCTCAGCCAGGTGATGTCGCAGATGCAGAACGGCATCATCGCGGTGGATCAGAGCATGAACGTCATATTCATCACGTCCGTGGCGAAGAAGCTGCTGGGCATCGTCGGCAACCCCGAGTACAAGAACGTGAACGAGGTTTCCAAGGACGTGAAGCTGGACGAGGTGTTCACCGAGGCCATGCGCCAGGGCGGCGTCTACACCAACGAGGTGGCGGCGCGCACCGCCGTGGGGCGCGGCCACAGGCCGCTTCGCCTCTACGTGTCGCCGATGCGCCAGGACGACCACGTGGTCGGCGCGCTGGCCATCGTCGAGGACATCACCGAGCTGCGCCGCCTGGAGCAGGTGCGCACGGACTTCGCCGCGAACGTCTCCCACGAGTTGAAGACGCCGCTGACCTCGATCCGCGGCTTCGTGGAGACGCTGCAGGCCGGGGCCATCGACCACCCTGAGATGGCGCACAAGTTCCTGAACATCATCATGATGGAGACGGAGCGCCTCACGCGCCTGATCAACGACATCCTCTCCATCAGCAAGCTGGAGTCCGGCAACGACGAGGTGGCCACCGAGCGCATCCGCCTGGACAAGAAGGCCTACGACGTGTGCGAAATGCTGTCCATCCACGCGCAGGAGAAGGAAGTCACGCTGAACTACCGCCTGAACAGCGAGCCGGTGTTCATCATCGGCAACCCCGACCGCGTGGAGCAGCTGCTGATCAACCTGACAGAGAACGCCATCAAGTACAACAAGCCCGGCGGCTCCGTGACGGTGCAGGTGTTCAAGAGCGACAGCGAGGCGAACATCACCATCTCTGACACCGGCATCGGCATCGCCGAGGAAAACCTGCCGCGGCTGTTCGAGCGCTTCTACCGCGTGGACAAGGGCCGTTCCCGCCAGATGGGCGGCACGGGCCTGGGCCTCGCCATCGTCAAGCACATCGTGCGCTCGATGAACGGCGAGATCGAGGTGCACTCGAAGCTGGGCGAGGGCACGGAATTCCTGATCACGCTGCCCCTTGCGCCGAAGGAGAACCCGGAGAAGGAAACCATATTTGACGACGAAGTCTGAACCCCTGGAGGATCATGAACCATGGCGACGAGAAGAAAGAGGGCCCTGTCCTGGCCGTTCGCGCCCAAGGCGTCGGACCTGAATCGGGACACCAACCTGCTCAAGCTCGTCGCCATGATCAGCATGCTGATCGACCACACGGGCAAGATGTTCTTTGCGCAGTACAACCTGATGCGCATCGTGGGCCGGCTCGCCTTTCCCATCTACGCCTACTGCATCGCCGCGGGCTGCGTGTACTCGAAAAACCGCTTCAGATACCTGTCGCGCATCGTGCTGATCGGCCTCGTCTCGCAGCCGTTCTACGCCGTGGCGCTGGCGCACACGAACAGCGCCATGTACGCCGTCCACTTCGCCGACAACCCGCTGGGCGCGATCTTCAACTTTTACGTGTACAGCTGGTCCACGCCCAACATCATGTGGACGCTGGCGCTGGGCCTTCTGATGTGCTGGGCGATCCGCGAGAAGCAGATCCCCTGCGCCATCGCACTGGCGCTGATCGTGTGGAAGGTGCAGGGCAGCATCAACTACGGCTGGCAGGGCATCGCGCTGATCGTGCTGTTCTACCTGTTCATCCAGCGCTGGTGGCTGTCGTTGCCGGTGATCCTGGCGTTCATGGCGTGGTGGGGCATGAAGGGCTCGAGCTACCGCGTGTTCGGCCTGTCGTTCGGCCTGCAGGGCTTCGCGATCCTCGCGCTGCCGCTGATCTACATCTCCACAAACTCGCGCCTGAAGATCAACAAGTGGGTGTTCTACCTGTTCTACCCGGCGCACCTGATCGGTATCATGCTGATCGAGTTCGCACTGGCGATGGGCAAGTAGCCGATCAGGTAAAACCGGCGTAAACTGCTTGACATCAGCTTGATAAAGTGATAAACTCTTTTCCAACAAAGGCAATGACCGGAAACGAGTAGGATGGCGGTTGCGATCCCAGAGAGCTGCCGGCGGGTGCGAGGCAGCGTTGCACGCCATACCGAATTACATTCCGAGAGCCGCACGTCGAAAGGAAACACCGAGTAGGCGCCGCCGGGTTCGCCCGTTAAAGCGATGGGGTATAGGCCAAAACCCGTACCCGACGAGGGCGCTTCCGCGAGGGAGCGTCGAACAGAGGTGGTACCGCGGATATGCTTCCGCCCTCTGCGCAAACGAGCGCGGAGGGTTTTTTAACGCCCTTTCCGCGGCACAAACGATGAAGGAGGATACCAACCATGTTTATCAAGCTCGTGATGTTGTTCGTGTTCTTCGGCGTGATGATCGGCGTCGGCTTCTACAGCCGCAAGCACGCCACCAACGTGGACGGCTTCGTGCTGGGCGGGCGCTCCGTGGGCCCGTGGCTGACGGCCTTCGCCTATGGCACCAGCTACTTCTCCGCGGTCATATTCGTCGGCTACGCCGGGCAGTTCGGCTGGAAATACGGCCTGGCCTCCACGTGGATCGGCCTGGGCAACGCGTTCATCGGCTCGCTGATGGCCTGGACGATCCTCGGCCGCCGCACCCGCATCATGACCCAGCAGCTCGGCAGCGCCACGATGCCGGAGTTCCTCGGCAAGCGCTACGACAGCCGCGCGCTGAAGATCGGCGCTTCGGCGATCATATTCATCTTCCTGATCCCCTACACCGCGTCGCTGTACAACGGCCTGTCCCGACTGTTCGGCATGGCCTTCAACATCGACTATACCGTGTGCATCATCCTGATGGCCGTATTGACCGGCGTGTACGTGATCGCGGGCGGCTACATGGCCACCGCCATCAACGACTTCATCCAGGGCATCATCATGATCGTGGGCATCGTGGCCGTGGTCGGCGCGGTGCTCAAGACGAACGGCGGCTTCATGGAGGCCTACAGGGGCCTCGCGGCGGTCGAGAGCGAGGGCATGACCGGCGCGTACGCCTCGTTCTTCGGCCCGGACCCGATCAACCTGCTGGGCGTCGTGATCTTAACGTCCCTGGGCACCTGGGGCCTTCCGCAGATGGTGCAGAAGTTCTACGCCATCAAGTCTGAAAACGCCATCAGCAAGGGCACGATCATCTCCACCGTGTTCGCGCTGATCGTCGCGGGCGGCTGCTACTTCCTGGGCGGCTTCGGACGCCTGTTCACAAACGTCATCGACCCCGCCGGAACGGGCGTTCCCGCGGGCGGCTACGACGCCGTGGTGCCCACGATGCTGGAGGGCCTCTCGCCGCTGCTGCTGGGCGTGATCGTGATATTGGTGCTCTCGGCTTCGATGTCCACGCTGTCCTCGCTGGTGCTGGCCTCCAGCTCCACGCTGACGCTGGACTTTTTGAAGGACAACATCGTCAAGGACATGGACGAGAAGAAGCAGGTGTTCACGATGCGGATGCTGATCGTCGTGTTCATACTGATCTCCGTCGTCATCGCCATCATACAGTACAGCACCACCGTGAACTTCATCGCGCAGCTGATGGGCATCTCCTGGGGCGCGCTGGCGGGCGCGTTCCTGGCCCCGTTCCTCTACGGCCTGTATATGAAGAAGGCCACCTGCGCCTCCGCCTGGGTCAGCATGATCTTCGGCGCGGGCATCATGGTCGCCAACATGCTGTTCAAGGGCGCGTTCCCGGCGTTTTTGCAGAGCCCGATCAACTGCGGCGCGTTCGCGATGCTGGCGGGCCTGGTGATCGTGCCGGTGGTGAGCCTGTTCACGCCCAAGCCCGACAAGGACCTGGTGAACTTCGTGTTCGCGGGCTACGAGAAGAAGGTCGTCGTGTCGGTGCGCGAATCGCTGGGCGACGACGCGAAGGAATGAGGCGCGTTTATCAGAAAATAACATGCGAAGGGCGACAAGCGTCGCCCTTTGTGTTATAATGACTTAAAGAAATGACATAGGATTTGAGGGATGAGCGTGAAAAACAGCAAGGCCGTCATCGTCGTGAAGAACCCCGACGCGCTGCGCGTCGCCGCGTCGTCGGCGCGCATCTCCACCCAGCAGGGTACGGCGCTGGAGATCTTCGAAAACAGCTGCGGCGACGAGAAGGACCTCAAACTGATCGGCAAGGTGCTTTCCTCGGGCCACAAGTCCGTGATCGAGCACCAGACCTTCTCCGTGGCGTTTGACAACGTGTCCGTGCTGGTGGAGCAGTTCGTGATCGAGGCGCGCCTGAACAGCTACACGGTCAAGTCCCGCCGATACGTGGACTTCGCGACCGCGGGCTACGTCGCGCCGGAAGGGCTGAACGCGGCGCAGCAGAAGGTCTACGCGGACGCGATGGCCGCGCGCTTTGACGACTATGAAAGGCTGATGGCGCTGGGCATTCCGAAGGAGGACGCGCGGTTCGTGCTGCCGTACTGCCTGCGCAGCAACTTCTTCATGACGCTGAACGCGCGCTCGCTGATCAATTTGATCTGCGCGATGCTGAACGGTCGGGGGAAGGGCTTTGGCGAGGTCGAGGCGCTCGGCGCGCAGCTGAAGGCGCAGTTCGACGAACTCTATCCCGGCGTGATCGACAAGGAGCTCGCGCGGATGCCCGGCTATACGCCCGTGTCGCTGCCGGACGTGATCGAGGACCCGCAGGCGGGCGTCAGCGGCGTGTCGCTGCTGTCCTCGACGGCCAGCGCGTGCACGCTCCTGGAGGCCGCCATGGGCTTCTCCGGGCGCTTTGAGCCGGAGATGGGCATGATGATGACCCAGAAGAACATGCGCGCGCTGCTGCTGGACGCGCGGCCCCGCGAGCTGGAGCTGTTGAACTACGTGTTCGGCATCCAGCACATCTCGCTGGCGTGCCTGACGCACATCGTGCGCCACCGCGTGGATTCGCCGATCGTGCCGCCGGTGCTGGCGGCGCTGGCGGGCGGAAGCTACGTGCTGCCGGAGACGGTGGAGACGAACAACGAGGCGAACGCGATCTATCGGGCGGCGTTCGTCGCGCAGGCGGAGGCCGCCCGAAAGGCGCTTGCGCTGGGCGTCCGTGCCGAGGACATGAGCTACTTCGCGCTGAGCGGCCATCAGATCGATATACTGCTCGGCATGAACGCGCGCGAGATCATGCACTTCATGAAGCTGCGCACCTGCAACCGCGCCCAGTGGGAGATTCGCGGCGTGGCGGGGGAGATGCTGCTGCTGTTGCAGCAGGAGATGCCCGGGCTGTTCGGCCTGTACGGCCCCAGCTGCCGCTTCGGTCCCTGTCCCGAGGGACGCATGAGCTGTGGCAGGCAGAGGGAGAGGATATAAAAGATCCTTCGACTGCGCCGCTGTCGCGGCTACGCTCAGGATGACAGGTCGGTGGTTGCCGCAATGATGTCATCCTGAGCGAAGCGAAGGATCTTTCCTTACAAACTCAATCCATGATACTGTCGATGGCGCCCTCGATCGCGTCCCAGCCGAAGCCGCGCCGGGCCAGCGCCTGCGACAGCTTTGCCCGCGCCTCGCGCTCAGGAAGATCCTGGTACTTCCGGTACAGCTGCCGCGCCGCCGCCAGCGCCGCGTCCCGCTGCTGTTCGTCGTCGAACGCGCTGAGCGCCTCCTCGGCGTCGTCATCGGAGATGCCCTTCGCGCGCAGCTTGCGCCTGAAGGCGTAGACCCCGACGGGCCGGTTCGACTGCACCTCGGCCATGCGCTGGGCGTAGCGCGCGTCGTCGATCAGCCCGTTCTCGCGCAGGCGCTCCACGACCGCCTGCACGCATGGCTCCACATAGCCCTTGCGGCGCAGCGCTTTTCCGATCTCCAGGGCCGAACGGGCGCAGAAGTCGAGGCTCGTGAGCGCCGCCTCGTAGCCGTCCGAAAACTGCGCGGCGGCGACGCGGTCCAGATACTCATCGATATCCAGCTCCGCGCCGAGCTCCACCGGACACTTCTCGTAGTGGACCCTCCTCACGCGCGCGGCGGTCACGCCGTCCAGCGCGATTTCAACCAGACCCCTGTTTTCCTGAATGCCCGTCACGACGGCCATGGCGCTCGCCTCCCATGCTTCCAATCAAAATATACACACTTTCCCTTGACGTGTCTATCGAAATTGTGTTAGAATATAGGCAGATTTTACTGGGAGGGATTGTCCATGTCGGGACATAACAAATGGTCAACCATCAAGAATAAAAAGGCAAAGACGGACGCCGCGAAGGGCAAGATATTCACCAAGATCGGCCGCGAAATCGTGATCGCCGTCAAGACCGGCGGCAGCGCCGACCCGAACCTGAACAGCAAGCTGAAGGACGTCATCGCCAAGGCGAAGGCGGCCAACATGCCCAACGACAACATCCAGCGCTCCATCAAGAAGGCCGCGGGCGAGGGCGAGAGCACCAACTACAAGGAGGTCACCTACGAGGGCTACGCGCCCTGCGGCGTCGCCGTGATCGTGGAGGTCGTGACCGACAACCTGAACCGCACCGCCAGCGAGATGCGCCACATCTTCGACAAGTGCGGCGGCTCCCTGGGCGCTTCCGGCTGCGTGGCCTGGAAGTTCGAGCGCAAGGGCGTGATCGAGATCGACAACTCCAAGGGCATGGACGAGGACGAGCTGATGATGCTGGCGCTGGACGCCGGCGCTTCCGACGTCGAGATGGGCGATGGCGAGGCCATCATCTACACCGAACCCAACGACTTCTCCTCCGTGCGCGACAACCTGGAGGCCGCGGGCTGCACGTTCCTGTCCGCCGAGCGCGCGATGGTGCCCACCAGCACCACGGCGCTGCCCGACGAGGAGAGCGTGCAGAAGGTCACCAAGCTCCTCGACTGGCTGGAGGACCACGACGACGTGCAGGACGTGTACCACGACGCCGAGCTCCCCGAGGAAGAGGACGAGGACGACTGAAGCCGATAGTGGAAAGAAAAAGGTCCTTGGTGCTATGCCAAATCTGGCAGAGCACCAAGGACCTTTTATTGTTACAATGCCCTAATCCGCCACCACCGTCGCCGTGCCGCCGACGTACTCGTCCTTCCACAGCACGTGGGCGCTCTGGCCGCAGGCGTTTTCGATCTGCTGCCACGTGGCGTAGCGGTAGCCGTTGAAGGTGGAGCCGTCCTCGCT
>CACYET010000067.1 GCA_902773515.1 uncultured Eubacteriales bacterium
GTATCGCCGCCGATGGACACGACAATGCGCTCGCCTTCCACGTCCCAGGTGCCTTCGCCGCCCCTTCGCGATTCGCCGTAGTCGACGGACGCCGCGCCGTCCTTGGCCAGCGTCAGGGTCATCTCGACGCCGAACGTCTCCGGCGCGTAGCTGGCGCCCTCCATCACCACCGCGTTCAGATACCAGGTGTCCGTCACATCCGCGATCAACGCCTGGCGGGCCACCTCCACCGGGTCCGGCGTGGGCGTCGGGGTCGGGGTGGGCGTGGGCGTCGGGGTCGGCTCCGGCGTGGGCTCGGGCGTGAGCGTCGGTTCGGACGTCGGCTCGGGCGTCGGCATGGGCTCCGGCGTGGGTTCCGGCGTCGGCGTCGGCTCGGGCGTCGGCTCCGGCGTGGTGTCAAAGATCATCTCCTGCACCGTCATCGCAAGCGCGTTTCCCGGCGCCGCGGCTTCTTCCGCCGCCGCGCAGAGGACAAACAGCATCGCCAGCGCCACCAGCGCGGCCAACCGCTTTTTCATGAAACATTCCTCCCCGATCGCGGACGATCCCGTCCGCGCGCCGAGTGGCGCGAATTTCTCCACGTATATTTAAGCAGATTTCGCGCGCGTAGTCAAGCATTTTTGCGCACAAAACTCGCCGCGCGGAAAAATCCGCGCGGCGTCTGAATGGAATGAGGTGGACCGCATTATGCGGCGGGCGCCTCCTCGGCAGCCTCGGCGCGGTTCATGTAGAAGGTGAACGCGCCCTGATCGCCGGCGTCCAGGTCCAGCGCCAGCATGCCGTCCTCCAGCAGGGTGGCGGCGACGCCCAGCGTCGCGCCGCTCTCCTCGTCGGTGCCGGAGAAGGCCATCTTGCCGTCGGCGAACTCCAGCGGCATGGATGTGCCGCTGAACAGGAAGCCGTCCAGCGTGATGGTCGCGCCGTCGATGGTGGCGGTCACGTCGCCCCCGAGGATGGAAACGGGATAGTACTGGCCCTCCAGGCCGATCTTTACAGCCGTCCAGGTGCCCGCGAAGTCGGCCTCTTCGGCCTCGACCGGCGCGGCGGGAGTGAACGTATCGGCCACGGGCTCTTCCTGCGAGAAGACCATGGTCATGCCGTCCTGCTCAGCGCTCAGCTTGCCGTCCGCCAGCGTGAACTCGACAGGGCTGTCGTCGATATCGACGGTCACCTTGTCGCCTTCCATCTTCCAGGTGCCCTCCGCCGTATCGTCTTCGCCGGACGTGGCCGACAGGGCGGTGCCGTCTTCCTTCAACTCCATCGTGATCGACATGCCGAAATCCGAGGGATTGAACGCCATGCCCTCCGACTCGATCGAGATCAGATACCAAGTACCCGTCACGTCGGCCGCCTCGGCCACCGCCACCGCGGACAGCAGCATCGACAGGATCACCAGTGCCGCAAATGCCTTCTTCATTGTGTTCTCCTCCTGTTGTCGGGTGTTCCCCGCTTACTCAAACAGCCCTCGCTTTGCGCACAAGCTGCTCTTTTTATATTATAACATAAAATATACATTTGTCCAGCGATTTGGCCGGATTCGCGAAAAAAGCAAGCGATGCGCAGTTGAGGTGGACTTTCCGCCGCAACGCCGTCCCTATGGGGAATGGCGTACAACCTCATCCGTCAGCCCTGCGGGCTGCCACCTTCCCCAGAGGGGAAGGCTTTGGGAAGGCGCAGGGGCGGGCGGCGCAAAAACCTTCTTGCCTCCCCTTTCAAGGGGAGGTGCCTGCGAAGCAGGCGGAGGGGTTGTAGGGACGCCGTCGCGGCGCCCGCCCAGTACGATTCACGTCGCGCTTCCCGGCGGGCGCCGCAACGCCGCCCCTATAGAGAAAGACGGCACTCTCAACTCTAAACTCTCAACTCTAAACTCTCAACTCTAAACTCTCACCCCATCATCTCTCCCCACGCCCGTTGCAATTCCCCGATGATGCTCAGGTGTTGCGGACAGGCGGCCTCGCACGCGCCGCAGGCCACGCACTTGTCCGGGGTCGCGCCGTTCTTGAGGATCATCTTCATGCCGAAGTTCTCCTTCGGATCGGCGTTGTAGAGCGCGGAAGAGTTCCAGACGGCGAATATACCGGGGATATCGACGCCGTTGGGACAGGGCATGCAGTAGCGGCAGCCGGTGCAGCCGATCTTCGTGCGGCTGACGTAGGCGGCGCGCACGTCGTCGATCAGCTTCAGCTCGTCCGCGGTCATGATGCCGGGCTCGACGGTGTCAAAGATGCGCAGGTTGTCGTCGATCTGCTCCGGCTCGTTGCAGCCGGAGAGCACGGTGGCGATCTGCGGGTGGTTGCACAGCCAGCGGAACGCCCACTCCACCGGCGAGCGCTTCACGGGGAAGGCGTCGTACAGCGCCTGCACGTTCTCCGGTGCGTTCGCCAGCCGCCCGCCCAGCAGGCCCTCCATAATCACAACGGGGATGCCGAGCCTGCCCGCCAGCTCCAGGCCCTTCGTGCCGGCCTGGTTCTCCACGTCCATGAAGTTGTACTGGATCTGCACCATGTCCCAGTCCCAGTCGTTGAGGATGAACTCGAAGTCCTCATACGGGCCGTGGAACGAGAAGCACTTGTAGCGGATCTTCCCCTCCCGCTTCATGTCGTCGAAGAACTGCGGCGCGCCGATGGACTTGAAGTACTCCCACTTCTCCCTGTTGATGCCGTGCATCAGGTAGAAGTCGATGTGGTCGGTCTGCAGCTTTTTGAGCTCCTCGTCCAGCAGCGCCTGCATTTCCTCGCGGTTGTGCACGTATTCCATGGGCATCTTCGTGGCGATGGTCACGCGGTCGCGGTAGCCGTCCCTGAGCGCCTTGCCCAGCACGGTCTCCGACGTCTTGTCGAGGTACACGTAGGCCGTGTCGAGGTAGGTCACGCCGCCGTCGATGGCGCGGCGGATCAGCGAGATCGCCTTCTGCTCGTCGATGACGCTGTCGCCGGAGGCCGCGCCGTTGAAGCGCATGCAGCCCAGGCCGAAGGCCGAACCCTGGATGCCCAGCTTGCCGAATTCGCGGTATTTCATGGAGATCCTCCTTTTCCTAAATCCGTATGCCAGCCTCGGCCGCGCGCTCCGCCACGAAGTCGTAGGCGGCGGCGTAGTCCTCGGCCGTGTCCATGTGCTCCAGCAGCACCGGCGCGTCGTCCGGCAGCCACCGGTCGATGATGCGCAGCACCGCGCGATAGTCCAGCGCGCCCTGGCCCGGCGCGCACTCCTCCAGGATCGTGGTCAGGCGCGTGGGGTGCAGCCGGACATCCTTGATGTGGGTGCTCCTGATCATCGGCGCGAGCTTCTCAAAGCACTCGCCGATGAACGCCTCCGCGCCGAGGTATCGCCGCGGGCAGTTGATCATGTTCACGAAATCCATGTGCGCCGTGAACTGCCGCCGGTCCACGTCGCGGATCAGCTGCAGATACACGTCCGGGCTGTCGGGGATCATCCACGGCATCGGCTCCAGGCAGTAGAAGGCCCGCCGGGGCTGCACGGCGTCGATGATCGCGCGGATGGATCCGACGATCCGATCATAGGTCCCGGGCGCGAAGTTGTCCGGGTCGGCGGCGTCCCAGCCGGCGGCGCTCGCCGTGCCCGCGATGTTCACGCAGCAGGGGATGCCCCACTCGTCCGCCAGCGCCAGCTGGCCCCGGGCGTAGTCCATGGCCCGGTTCGCCTCGGCCGGGTCGGGGTCAAACGGGTTCTTCCACACGCCGACCTCCGCCACGGCCACGTCGTTGCGCAGGCAGATATCCATGAACCGGCGCACATCGTCCCTGGGCGTGTGGCAGTCAAATGGCGCGGTCACGGCGCGAAAGCGCGAGGCGCGCAGCAGCGCCTCCCACTCGCCCAGCGTCGACCAGCGCCCGACGACGGTTCCTCCCAGTCGCATCGCTCGTCACTCCTTCCCCATCGCATCGCGCATGCCTGTCGGTTCCATTATACAGGCTTCGCAGGCGGGAGGCAACGCCCTGTCGAAAAAAATGAGGATCGATCAAGAACCCGCGAGCATCGTTCACATGCGCGCGGGTCTGGCGGATCACTTCCGGCTGTCCAGCGACTTGCCGAACACGTAGAAGCGCTGGTATAAAAATTCGGTGACGAAGTTCAAAAGCATGTTGATCCCGGTGGCCAGGTATTCGTTCCAGCCCAGAGAGGCGGTGAGCCAGTGCTCCAGCGCCGTGGAGAGCGGCGTGAACACCACGTAGAAGGCGGCCACCTTCAGCATCGCCACCGGCACGTTCGCCGCCGACTTGAACGTGAAGCGCCGGTTCAGCGTGAAGTTCCACAGCACGGAGAGCACGAGCGCCGTCAGGTAGCTGATCCAGTAGGGCAGGTGCCAGACCTCGTTCAGTAGCGTGAACGCGCCAATCTCGATGGCGCCGGCGCTGACGGAGAAGAACGCGAACTTCACCATCCGCACAAATTCCTTCATGGGTTCCACTCCCCTTCGATCCATCGGTTCAGGCGCGTCTTCCCGAACACCTGCACCTCCGCCAGCAAGCCCACGGGGAGCGCCGCGAAGATGTCCACCACCGAGTGCTGCTTGACGAAGGCGGTGGAGATCGAGATCATCACGGCGCTCAGCACCACAAACGCCTTCCACGCCCGGCTGCCGTCCCGCGCGCGCAGCCACACCGACGCGATGCCCATCGAGTAGGCCACGTGCAGCGACGGGCAGACGCCGGTGGGCGTGTCGAAGGCGTAGATGAACGCCGCCAGCCGCGTGAGCGCGTTGTCGCGCTCAAAGGTCTCGGGCCTGAGCAGCTGGATGCTGGGATAGACGATGTACGTCAGCATCGCCACGGCCTGCGTGATCATGATGTAGATCTGCAGCCGCCTGAACGAGCGCAGGTCGTAGAGGAAGAAGTAGAAAAGCGATCCCACCAGCAGCGCGTACCAGTAGCAGTAGATGATGAAGAAGCCCTCGCAGAAGGGGATCGCGTCGTCCAGCGCGCAGTGGATCACGTGGCACCGGCTGGCAGGGATCAGGTTTTCCGTCAGGAAGTAGAGCGCGAAGTAGCCCAGCCACCCGCACAGCAAGAGCGCGTGCCGGAACCTCGGCTCTCTAAGCCGCGAGGGCCGCAGCTCGCGATAGTCGACCACGGGCCTTCTCATGCGCGCTCCTCCTCCCCGGGCCGGCTCATCGGATAATCCTTCTTCGGCAGGTTCAGATAGGGCACCACGCGGTGCCTCGGCTGGGCCTCGGCCAGCGCGGTGACGCCCGCCATCAGCGCGTCGCACACCCTCCGGCGGTCCGACTCGAGGTCGGCGTCGGGGTCGCAGTACACGGGCGGGCCGAAGCAGACCTTCTTCAGCGCCGGGGCCACGTACATCGGCACGAAGGCCAGGTCGCGCCCCATCTGCCTGCGATACATCTTCCCCAGCGTGAGGAACTTGTCCTGGAATTGATAGACGATGTGGTTGTGCCTCTCGGCATGCTCCGGGAAGATCACCACGCGCGCGCCCTCTTGCAGCGCCTTCAGCGTCCGGCGGAAAGTGGTGACGATGCGCCCGTCGTGGTACACGCCTATGCACAGCGCGTTGTTGAACACGCCCACCGACAGCGGCGCGATCAGGTACGACGCGATCCTGTACAGCCAGCGCACGCTCCTGGGCTTGGCGGACCAGAAGTCCCGGAACGCGTAGTCCGGCACCTCCTTCAGGTGCATCATCTCGCCGGTGCACCAGATGATGTGCTTCCCCGGCATGTAGATCTCCGACAGCACGGGGCCGTGCATCTGCGCGTGGTTGCCCACCAGCACGCAGCCGCCCTCCGGCAGGTTTTCAAGCCCCTCGAAATCCGGCCTCGGAAAGAACAGCCGCGCCAGCCCCCGCACGGCGAGGTACACGATGTAGTCCGGGCGTCTCATTCAAATTCCACCTTATCCCCGGGTTTCGCCTGTGAAGCGAAAGCATCAATAGATCAGGATCACGAGCGTGCCGCGCTTGCAGTTCGTGAACAGCCAGCGGGCGTCCTTCACCTTCAGCCGGATGCAGCCGTGGGAGGCCTTCTGGCCGAGGGCGTAGAGCGAGTTCTCGCGCAGCGTCTTGTCGTCGTCCTTGTCGAAGAGCACCGAGTGGAACATGATGTCCCCCTCGACCACGAAGCTGTACTTGGCCCAGCAGTCGAACTTCTCAAAGTGATGCCACACGTTCACCGGGAAGCCGTCCAGGAAGATGCCGCGCGGCGTCAGGTTGCCCAGGCCCGTGGAGCAGATGAAGGTCTGCACCAGCTCGTACTCGCCGCTCTCCATGCGCTCGTACACGTACACGCGCTGGTCGTCGATGCTCACCTCCACCCGGTAGGGCAGCTGCTTGCAGACGGCCGCGTCCGAGAACAGCAGCGCGCGGGTGGCGGCGTCGGCCTCGCCGGTCTCGGGCAGGCCGTTCTGCCGCTGGAACTCGACGAGCGCCTCGCGGGTCGGGTCCGCGGCCTCCTCGCCGTCCTCCTGCGACACCTGGCGTCCGATCTGGGTCTTGGACAGGTAGTAGAGCGTGTGCAGCCTGCGCTGGACGCGCTCGAGGGTCACGGCGTCGATGCCCACCTGGGGCGCAGCGAGCCAGGTCTCGGTGATGAAGCGCTGGGCCGCCACGTCCAGCGACTCGGCGTCCTCCAGCAGCGCGGCGTTGGAATCGCCCCGCTGGGTCAGGTAGTCCCGAAGGGCCGCAAGCGCGCTGACCAGCGCGTCGTTGTAGCGCCCGCCGGGCAGCTTGATCGTCATGCCGCCGCGCAGGAGCGCCTCCTCCACGGCGCGCACCGCCAGGCCGCTGTCGCCCTTGGCGATGTCATGGGCCACGAAGCGCTCCGCCTGCGGCGCGTCCGACGAGAACAGCGCGTCCACGACGGCCTTGTCCACGCCCGCGCCCTCGCCCAGGCCGCACGCGGCGCGGAAGGCGCCTGCCGCGGCGGCGGCGTAGTCGTCAAAGGTCTCGTCCGCCTCGGCGTCCATGTAGCCGAGGCCGGCCAGCCGCCGCTCCACGCGCAATACCTCGTCGCCCTCGTCGCCGGGGACGATGTCGCAGAGGTAGGTGGAGTAGCCCTCGTCGAACAGAAGCGCCTGCGTGGCCGGGGTGGCCTCGCCGGTGGCGGCGATGCCCAGGCCCTCGTTCACGCCCTGCTCGATCAGGTGGTTCTGGAAGCGGCGCACCGCCGCCGCCGTGGCCTTGCCGTAGCTGCCGTCGATCCTGCCGCTCATAAAGCCCAGCGCCTTCAGCCGCTCCTGCAGCGCCACCACCGCGTCGCCCTTGTCGCCGCCGGTGAGCCGCGCGGGCAGCGCGCGGGCGTCGTCCGCGAATAGCGCTTCGCGGGTGGCGTCGTCCATCGCGCCGGTGGCCTCGAGGCCCGCCATCGCCTGGAACACCCTGAGCGCCGCCTCGGAGCGCTCGCCGAAGATGCCGTCGGCGACGCCGCGCAGGTAGCCGAGGTCGATCAGCCGCTGCTGGATCTCCTTCGCCTGCACGGCGGTCGCGGACTTCTCCCGCAGCAGCGCGAGCGTGGGCTCGTTGATCTCGCCCGAGGCCACGAGCCCGTTCCGGGACTGGAACAGCCGCAGCGCCTCGGCGGTCCGGGGACCGAAGACGCCGTCAGCCGCGCCGCTCAGAAGGCCCAGGTCGATCAGCATCTGCTGCACCTGGCGCACGCGCTCGCTCTCCGCCTCGCCGATCTCGTCGCCGGTCAAGGGCTGGTCGGTCACCACGGGCATGTCCTCCGCCAGCGCCCAAACAGTCAGCGCCAGCGCGCACAGCAGGGCCAGCGCCATCACTATCTTCTTCATGGAGTTACCTCTGTCGTAATAATTGTTCAGTTTATACTAGCCCCGGCGCACCGCCGCTTCAAGCGGGATAATGTTATTTCTTCTATAGAATCCCCGCCGCCCGGGCCGCGCCCGCGGCGCTTTCGCCGGAAAAGCCCCAATTACGCCACAAAAGGGCGCACATATTAACAATAATTTGAAATATCATTATAAGTGTAGACAGAAAGCGACGAATTTGATAAAATACAGTTTGATGGAGTTTCATAGGACTTCACAAGCATGAAAGGAGTTTCATTCCAATGAAGAAAATAATCGCTCTGATGCTGGCCATGCTGATGATGCTGGCCTGTGCCGCCGTCGCGGAAGGCACCGGTTTTTCCATCACCACCGGTCTGCCCACTGACACTGCCCCCACCACGATGGTGGTGCAGCTGGACAACGAACCCGGTGCGCGTCCCCAGAAGGGCATCGGCTCCGGCGTAGATATGATGTGCTCTGGTCTCATCATACATAATGCTGGAGGAGATGGTTCCTTTATAAGTATACTCATAGTAACGGAAAGAATCTTCATATTGAGGGTCTCCGGAACCAAGTACAACGATCTGTGTATTCCCGTCAATAAGTTGAGGAATGATTGCGTTCAACAGATCCAAACCTTTCTGATTGGTCAGTCTGGAGATTAAACCAAGCACGATTTTTCCGTCATCCTTGATTGTGATCGTCTTTGTCCAGGATGCATTCACCTTATAACCGGCTGATGCCTTCGTCTCCCTGATCTCATACGTGCCATACGGCAGATCATGGTCTCCCGTCTGCGCGGCACCCTCCGCATCCGTCCGGA
>CACYET010000068.1 GCA_902773515.1 uncultured Eubacteriales bacterium
TGCCCGACAAGACGCTGACGATCGGCGTCGGCCAGTCGGTGCAGCTGACGCCGGACGTGGGCGACAGCGCCAGCACGTTCACCTATTCCTCCAGCTCCAAGAAGCGCGTCTCCGTCTCGGCGGACGGCGTGGTGACGGGCCTGGCGAAGGGCAAGGCCACCGTCACCGTCAAGACCTACAACAAGAAGAAGTGCAAGGTGAAGGTGATCGTGGTCAACCAGCCCGTGGTGACCGACGTTCCCGAACCCCCCCAGGGCGATCCGCAGACGGTCGCCGCGGATGTCGTGCTGACCATTCCCGCGCGCACGACGGACGTCGCCGGCATTTCCGGGAACCTCGCGAAGATCGACGCGCTGCGCGTCTGCGCCATCCAGCAGATCGAAGCGCTGCGCTCGAGCGGGATCATCAGTGATTCCGACGCCAGCAAGCGCCGGTCGATGGTCAACAACGCCTTCGCGGACTACGCCTTCCCCTGGATGACCCCGGCCTACCAGGCCTACTGGAAGGCGGCCAACTCCGAGGGCGGCGTCAAGGATTTCCAGCCCGACCGCGTCTACTACGGCCTGCCCTACATCTCCGGCTCCGGCAGCAACCGGCTCTACAACGCCGCGCGCGCGCTGAGCGAGGGCCGCTATACCGACAGCGGAAGCGGCTGCTATCTGCTCAATCAGGGGAACCTGCTGAACAAGAAGTACTGCGGCAGCGACTGCTCGGGCTTTGTGAACGCGGCCATCTGGGGCGTCGGCAAAAAGCACAGCGCCGACCGCACCACCGATATCGCCAAGTCGAGCTCGTACAGGACCATCGAGGATTACGGCGCGCTGCGCACCGGCGATTTGATCTGCAAGTCCAGCGCCCACGTGGTCATGTTCCTGTACTGGGCCAACGCTGATAAGTCATCGATGATGATCATCGAAAACGGCGGCATCGAGCCCGGCACCAACACCGTCCACTGCATCATCATGGACACCGCCTACTATCAGACCAATGGCTACAGCGTCCGGCGGCTGGCGTCGCTGGGTTAGAAACCGTGCCAACAAACGAACGCGGGAGGAGACATTCATGGACGCAATCCGGGGAATGATGGCGTTTATCGACGCCGCGCCGACGGCGTTTCACGCGGTCGAGCAGGTTGCAAAGCGATTGGAGGATGCGGGCTATGAGCGCCTGGAGGAGCGCGCCGCGTGGAGGATCGCTCCCGGCGGACGCTACTTCGTGACGCGCAACCGCTCGTCGCTCATCGCGTTCCGGGTGCCGGAGTGCGGCTTTAAGCCGTTTCAGATCGTCGCCAGCCACGGAGATTCCCCGTGCTTCAAGCTGAAGCCGAACGCCGACAGGGCCGCGCAGGGACTGGCGCTTTTGAACGTGGAGAAGTACGGCGGCATGCTGATGTCCACGTGGCTGGACCGCCCGCTGTCCGTGGCGGGGCGGCTGGTGGTCGAGGGTCCGCGCGGGCTCGAGACGCGGCTGGTGGACGTGGACCGCGACGTCGCGATCATCCCCAACGTGCCCATCCACTTCAACCGGGCCGCCAACGACGGCGTGGCCTGGAACGCGCAGGTGGACATGCTGCCGGTGATCGGCGAGGAGGGCGCGGACATACTCGCCATCGTCGCCGAGTGCGCGGGCGTTGAGAAGGAGAAGATCGCGGGCGGCGACCTGTTCCTGTACAACCGCGACCGGGCTTCCCTCGTCGGCGCGAACAGCGAGTTCGTGTCCGCGCCGCGCCTGGACGACCTGGCCTGCGCCTACGCCTCGCTGGAGGCGCTGCTCGCCGCCAGGCCCTCGAAGCACATCGACATGCTGTGCCTGTTCGACAACGAGGAGGTGGGCAGCGGCAGCAAGCAGGGCGCGGGCTCCACGCTGCTGGCCGAGGTGATGCGCCGCGTCGCGCTGGCGCTGGGCGCGGCCCCGCAGGCGCTGGAGGCCGCCGTGGCGGGCAGCTTCCTGGTCTCCGCGGACAACGCCCACGCCGTGCATCCGAACCACCCGGATAAGTACGACGAGCAGAACCGCGTGCACATGAACGGCGGCGTAGTCGTCAAGAGCAACGCCAACCAGAAGTACACCAGCGACGGCCTCTCCGCCGCGGTGTTTGAGGGCGTCTGCAGGCGCGCGGGCGTGCCGACCCAGCGCTTTTCCAATCGCTCCGACGTCGTCGGTGGCTCAACGCTCGGCAGTATCCTCAGCGGCCACGCCTCGATGAACGCCGTGGACATCGGCCTGGCGCAGCTGGCGATGCACTCCGCCCGCGAGACGATGGGCGCGCGCGACGAGGCGTACATGATCGATGCGCTCCGGGCGTTTTACGAATGTGAGATCGAGGTCGAGGGGGACGGGACCGTCACGATGGAATAAAAAATGGAGGCCAGATTGCCACGTCGGCTCATGACATGAGCCTCCTCGCAATGACGCTGTTCGGATGCGTTTCGCTATACGTCATTGCGGGGAGGCTCTTGGGCATTCCTCGGGCGCTTCGGACGATGATGCCGAAAACGATCATACGTCATTGCGAGGAGGCCCGGTCACATATCCCGCATGGGATTTGTGGCCGGGCCGACGTGGCAATCTGGTCCTTTTTTATTCCCCACCTTTTTCCGCCCGCGGCGGCAGCAGCTCAAAATTCACCTCTCCCAGCGGCACGTTCACGCGCTCCACGCGCACGCGCACGCGGTCGCCCAGCTGGAACACGGTGCCGGTGGCGCTGCCGACGAGCCGCGAGCGCTCCTTGTCATACTCGTAGTAGTCGTCCAGCCCCGAGATGTGCACCAGGCCCTCCGCCTGGTTGTCCAGCGCCACGTAGAAGCCCCAGCCGGTGACGGAGGCGATCACGCCGTCGAACTTCCGGCCGATCTGCTTCGACATCCAGGCCGCCATCATGATGTTGTCGGCCTGGCGCTCGCAGGTCACGGCGGCGGTCTCGCGCTCGGAGGTGTCCCGCGCGATTTCCGCCATGCGACCGGACAATCTCGCCGCCTTCTCCAGCTCCCCGTCCAAGAGCATCTTCAGCATCCTATGGACCGTCAAATCCGGGTAGCGGCGGATGGGGGAGGTGAAGTGGCAGTAGTCCTTCAGCGCCAGCGCGTAGTGGCCCAGCGGCCGCTCGCAGTAGCGCGCCTTTTTGAGCGCCCGCAGCAGCTGGCGGCGGATCACGTCCCGCGCGGGATGGTCCTTCACCTGCTCCAGTATGCCCTGCAGCACGCCGGGGTGGGGCTGCTGGCCGATGCGGCTGTACAGGTCCAGCCCCGACAGGAAGCGCTCCAGCGCGTAGAGCCGGTCGGCGTCCGGGCCCTCGTGGACGCGGTAGACGAACGGCAGCTCCACGCTCCGCGCCAGCGCCGCCACGGTCTCGTTCGCGGCCAGCATGAAGTCCTCGATGATGCGCTCGCCCTCGCCCCGCGGCTGGCAGAGGATCTCCTGAGGCTCGCCCTTCTCGTCGAGCACGAATTCCGGCTCGTCGATCTCAAAGTCGATCGCGCCGCGCGCCTGCCGCTTCGAGCGCAGCACGTGCGAGAGCTCCCGCATTTGATAGAGCGCCTCCCGAATGTCCAGCGCGATGTCGCATTCGCCGCCCTCGAACAGCCGGTTCACGGCCTCGTAGGTCAGGCGCGCGTGCGAGTGGATCACCGACTTCACGAGCCGGTGGTCCTTCACGGCCCCGCCCGAGATGTCCATGAACAGGCTCATGGCGAGGCGGTCCACGTCCGGCATCAGCGAGCACAGGTCGTTGGACAGGCATTCCGGCAGCATCGGCACGGTCAGCCCCGGCAGGTAGAGCGACGTGCCCTTTTCATAGGCGTCGTCGTCGATGGCGCTGCCCGGGCGCACGTAGTGGCTCACGTCCGCGATGTGCACGCCCAGCCGCCAGCCATTCTCTGTCTTTTCGATGGACACGGCGTCGTCGAAGTCCTTGGCCGTCGAGCCGTCGATGGTGAAGGTCAACAGCTCGCGTAGATCTACGCGGCCCTTCAAATCCTTCGGGCGCACGTCGTCCGGCATGGAAAGCGCCTCGGCCTCCACGGCCTCCGGCGCTTCGGTCGCGAAGCCGTGGTCCTCGGCGGCGGCCTTCATCAGCGCCGGCAGGCTCCCCTCGTTGCCCAGCACGCGCAGCACGCTGGCGTAGACGGGGCGGTTCATCTCCGGGTACTTCTCGATCTTCAGAAGCGCGATCTGGTCGTTCTTCACGAAGTCCAGATCGCCGGTCAGCACCACGTCGTAGGGGATGCGCACGTCGCACGGCACCGCGGTGGCGATCGTCTTGACCTCCGCGCGCCGCCTCGGCGCGCCCTTGGGCGCGCGACGCTCCACGCGCACGTAGGCGGCGAAGCTGTCCCGGCCGCGCGCGAGGATCGCGTGCAGCTGGCACTTCTCGCCCAGCGGACGGACCATCACCAGGTCGCCGGGCATGCAGCGCTGCGCCCCGGAATAGACCAGCGTCAGGTCATCCTCACCGGACAGGGGGCGCGCCACGGGCGTGCCGTTGCGCTGGAAGGCGACCTTCGCCGCCGAAAGGCCGATGGTCTCAGGAACGGCCCAGCCGCCCTTGCGCGTGGACGCGATCGCGCTCTCCGCTGCCAGCGCGTCCAGCGCCGCCTGCACCGCCTCCAGCGGGGCCTCAAGCTGTTCGGACAGCTGCCGCGCCGTCAGCGGCGCGCGCGCCTCTTCGATCAGGCGCATGATCTGCTCGTTCATTCAGACACCTGCTTTTCCACCGTGATCCACTCCACCCTGCGGTGGGCGACCTTCTCCACGGTCACCTTCAAGTCCTCGTAGTCAAAGCTGTCGCCGGGGTTCGGAAAGCGCCCGAGCACCTCCAGCACCCAGCCGTTCACGGTCACGGAGTCGAAGTCCTCCGCGATGGGGAACAGCTCGCGCACGTCGTCGAGGCTGGCCGCGCCCGAGACGCGCCAGCGGTTCTCGCCCGTCTCAACGATCTGCTCCACGACTTCATCGTGCTCGTCCCATATCTCGCCGACCAGCTCCTCCAATATATCCTCCATCGTGACGATGCCCATCACGCCGCCGTACTCGTCCACGACGACGGCCATGTGGTTCTTCGTCTTTTGCAGCAGCTTCAACAGCGTGCCCAGCGGCGTGGACGGCACCACGCACAGCGGCGCGGTCATCATCTCGCGCAGCGGCTTGGCCTCGCGCAGGCGGTAGAAGTCCTTTTCGTGCAGGATGCCGACGATGTGGTCGATGCTCTCCTCATACACCGGCACGCGCGAGCGCCCGCTCTGCTCGAAGGCGCGGGCGATCTCCTCCGGGCTGTCCTCCACGTCCACGGCGGTCACGTCCACGCGGGGCGTGAGGATGTCCTCGGCGGTCAGGTCGCCGAATTCGATGGCCGAGCGGATCAGCTCGCTCTCATGCTCGTCGATCTCGCCGTCATTCTCGGCCTCCTCCACGATCGTGATCAGCTCTTCCTCGGTGATGCCGCGCTCCTCCGGCCGCTTGAACACGCGGTACACCAGCCTTTGCCAGCGGGTGACGAGGAATATGACGGGCGTCAGGAGGACGAGTATGAGGTTGAGCGCGGGGTAAAAGGCCAGCGCCAGCTGTTCGGGGCGGTCCTTGGCGATGCTCTTGGGGGCGATCTCGCCGAACATCAGCACCACCACGGTCATCACCGCTGTGGACAGCGACACGCCCGCGCCGCCCACGAGGCGCACGAACAGCACCGTCGCCAGCGACGCGGAGAGTATGTTTACGATGTTGTTGCCCACCAGTATGCCCGCGAGCAGCCGGTCGTAGTCCTCCGACAGCTTCAGCGCCTTCTCCGCGCGCCGGTCGCCGCCATTCGCCATGTTCTTCAGCCGCGCGCGGTTCAGGCCGGTGTAGGCCGTCTCCGAGGCAGAGAAAAAGGCCGAAAGCGCCACGAGCGCGATCAGCGAAATGATAAACCAACCGTTGCTTTCCATTCAAATCCTTTCATCATCGAGAGTTGAGAGATAAGAGTTTAGAGTTTAGATTGAATAGCCGGGAAACGCCCCATTCTTTTCACTAAACTCTAAACTCTCAACTCTAAACTCTTAATCTACCAGCCCCGCGACGTTCTCCGCGCGGTAGCCCAATTCCTCGCGCAGCGCCTCGCGATCGGGCAGGCTGCTCATCAGCACCTTCGTCTCGCCCTCGAGCGCCACGTCCTCCAGCGCCGCCGGCACCAGCACGCTGTCAAACGCGTTGAGCGTCATCTCCTCGTCGCCCCAGCGCAGCACGCATGGCGTCAGCGGCGTGAGGAACAGCATCCGTCCGCGCTCCAGCGGCATTTTGCCCGACAGGTTCAGCCGGCACAGCTCAAAGTGGTTGTCGGAGATGTAGTAGGTGCGACTGCCGCCCTTGCAGAGCACCGTGGTGCCCTCGATCTTTTTGAGGTCCAGCTCCGGCTTGCAGGCGCCCAGCGCCTTTTCGATGTGCAGCTCGCGCGCGCGTCCGTTCTCGTCCACGCGGTCCCAGTCCCAGAAGCGATAGGTCAGCTGGCTCGTCTGCTGGATCTCGTAGGCCATCACGCCCTCGCACAGCGCGTGGATCATGCCGCCGGGGATGTAGTATACGTCGCCGGGAAGTACGCTCTGAAAGCGCAGGTGTTCCTTCAGACGGCCCTCCGACACGATCTTCTCCAGCGGTTCGCCGTCGGTGTCCACGCCGTAGATGATCTGTCCGCCGGGCTCCGCGTTGAGTATGATCCAGGCCTCGGTCTTGCCGCAGAGCCCATCCTCGTGGGCCGCGGCAAAGACGTCGTCCGGGTGCACCTGCACCGACAGGGGCATCACCGGGTCCAGCAGCTTCAAAAGCAGCGGAAATTCCCCGTCCTTGACGCCGGTCAATGCCTCGCCCCAGAGCTCGATCATGCGGCTGAGCGGCTTGCCGGCATGCGGGCCGTTGGCGACCGTGCTCTCGTGGCCCGGCAGGTCGGAGATCTCCAGGCTTTCGCCCACGGCGTCCTCCGGCGCGTCCTTCATCAGCGCGTCGCGCAGCAAATGCCCGCCCCAGGGCGTCTCCTCGCCGTGGCGGAAGCTGGGAGCCATCAACAGCGGATACAGATTCATCGTGCACTGCCTCCTTCGTTATGAGAACGCCTCCGACCGAATTGACGGAAACGCCCTTGCAAAAGCCGCCCGCCCACGCTATACTGAAAGGGCAGACGGGGACATTGATAATGTAACATGATGTCGCCGCGCTGTCAAGAGAGGGGAGGGCTTCGCCGGTGCAAAAAATCCATTCGGTCAGCGTGCGCGCGCTGGCGGAGTTCGCGTTTGAACGCGGCGACCTGATCCCCGCGGCGCGCGCGGCCTCGCGGATGCGCGACGGCGTGCGCGGCCATCAGGCGTTGCAGGCGCTGCTGCCCGCCAGCTGGCGGCCGGAAGCCCCCGTCAGCCGGGACATTCCCGTCGGCGAGAGGGTCCTGCGCGTACACGGTCGCATCGACGCGCTGTACGTGGATCGGGACATCACCCGCGTGCTGGAGATCAAGACCACGACGAAGGACCCCTCGATGATCCTGAAGTACGACTACCCCGCCCACTGGGCCCAGGGCGAGATCTACGCCGCGCTCGTCTGCCTGAACGAGGGCCTGGCGCGCGCCGAGGTGCGGCTGACCTACGCCCGCCTGGACGGCAAGAAGCGCGAGTATTCCGACGAGTACGACGCGCAGGAGCTCATCGAGCGTCTGACGGCCTACGCGGGCCCGTACCTCGATTGGATATCCCGCGTGGACGACTGGAAGGAGCTCTCCCGCCCGACGCTGGACAGCTTTCCCTTTCCCTTTGACGACTACCGCGAGGAAGGAGCTCTCCCGCCCGACGCTGGACAGCTTTCCCTTTCCCTTTGACGACTACCGCGAGGGCCAGCGCGAGATGGCGCGCGCCGTCTACCTCGCGATGAAGAACCACGCCAGCGCCCTGATCGAGGCCCCGACCGGCATCGGCAAGACCGCCGCGGCGCTGTTCGGCGCGCTCAAGGCGCTGGGCAAGGGCCATGTGACGGCGCTTTTCTACCTGACGGCGCGCACCACGGGCTGCAGGGCCGCCGAGGACGCGCTCGATCGGATGCGCGCCGGAGGCCTCGCCGTGCGCAGCGTCACGATCACCGCCAAGGAGAAGATCTGCCCGCTGGAGAAGGCCGACTGCATGGGCTGCCAGTACGCCGTGGGCTACTACGACCGCCGCCGAGAGGCGCTGAAGGAGGCCATGTCCGTTCAAAAGCTGGACGCCGCCGCGATCGCGGAGCTGGCAATGAAGCACGAGCTGTGCCCGTTTGAGCTGACGCTGGACGCCTCCGAGACCGCGGACGTCGTGATCTGCGACTACAACTACGCCTTTGACCCGAAGGTGCGCCTGAGGCGCTACTTCGACACGAAGAGCCAGGCGGGCCTGCTGGTGGACGAGGCGCACAACCTCTCCGACCGCGCGCGGGACATGCTGTCGGCGGAGCTCTCCGGCGCGCGCCTTGCGCAGCTGCGCCGCCAGGCAGCCCGCTTCGAGGGCAAGGACAGCCCGATGGTGAAGCTGATGGGAGAGCTGCTCGACGCGCTGGACGCCCGCGAGGCGGAGCAGGAGAGCCTCTCGGAGCTCCCGGAGGCCATCGTCTCGGCCGTCCGGCGCTTTGCCGAGGTTGCGGACGAATTGGAGCCGGTGGAGCCAGAGATCGTCGAGTTCGTGTACGACGCCCAGTGGTTCGCGCGCGTGGCGAAGCAGTTTGACCCCGAGGCGTATCGCGCGCTGATCGTGCCGGGGGAGAAGTACATCGACGTGCGGCTGTGGTGCTGCGACCCGTCGAAGTACCTGAAGAAGGCGCTCTCGCGCGTGGGCGGCGCGGCGCTGTTCTCGGCGACGCTTGCGCCGATGGAGCACTACGCCGGGATCCTGGGCGCCGACGGCGAGGCCGACGAGCAGCTGCGGCTGGATTCGCCGTTCCCGCGGGAAAACCTGCTGGCGCTGCGCATGCCGGTGGCCGTGGGCATGAAGGACCGGGAGCGCACGCTGAACGCCGTTGCGCAGATCATCCGCGCGATGGCCGGGGCCAGGCCCGGCAACTACCTGGCCTGCTTTCCCTCCTACGCCTACATGACGCAGGCGTTTCGCCACTACCGGCTGCTCTGGCCGTACGACGACGTGATCTGCCAGGAGGCGCAGATGTCCGAGCGCGCGCGGCAGGCGTTCATCGAGCGCTTTGCGCCCGCGCCTCAAAAGAGCCTCGTGGCGTTCGTCGTGCTGGGCGGCGTGTTCGCCGAGGGCGTGGACCTGCCCGACGACCGGCTCTCCGGCGCGGCCATCGTGTCCACCGGCATCCCGCAGCCGAGCTTCGAGCGCGAGCTGCTGCGCGAACAGCTGGACGACGCCGACGACGGCGGCTACGACGCGGCCTACACCTATCCCGGCCTGCGGCGGGTGCTGCAGGCGGCGGGGCGCGTGATCCGCACGGAGACGGACCGCGGCGTGGTGCTGCTGATCGACATGCGCTACCGTCAGGAGAAGTACCGCGCGCTGATGCCCCCGCACTGGGACGTGCAGGACGTGGGCAAGATGAGCGAGCTCAACGAAAGGCTCAGGCGTTTCTGGGCACAGGCGAAAGGAGAAGAACGATGAAGAAGACGATGATCGCGCTGTTGGCGCTGGCCATCCTGGCGCTGTCCATGACCGCGCTGGCGGAGGGAAACTGGTATGTGGAAGAAGGTCAGAAGCTGGCGCTGCGGATGCAGGCGCTGGCGGGAGACGACGCCTATTTCGGCATGATGATGTCAAGTGCGGACGAGGAAACCGACAAGCTGCGCGAAACCTTTGTACAGGCAGACCTCTCCAAGCCCACCGGCGCTTGGTTTCTGCCCCTTCCGGACGGCGAGGCAATTCTGTCGGCGCTGCTCGTGTACGCCGGCATGGAGGGCGACGACACGTCTGCAAAGACGCTTAATGAGATGTCGGACGTGGGCAAGGAGGAGCTGATCCGCCGCCTGCCTGGCGTGGGGGCGAGCTATCTGTCCAGCCGCGCGGGCGTCGCGTGGATATTGTTGTCGGGCGTCATAAGCACCAGCGCTTCCATGGAAGCGCCGGAGGACTTCCGGCCCGGCTACCTGCTGCTGGAATACCCCGGGGATTGCGCGATCCTGGTCACGTTCACGGGTTCGTTCCCGGGAAATATCGGCGCCTCGGCCACGCTCGTCCCTGCGGACAGCCGCGAGACGATCCAGCCCGTGCTGGAATACGCGAAGCTTCTGAACCTGCCGCTGGAGCTGGAAGAACTGGCGGTGGAATAAACGACAGGGGCGGCATCGCCGCCCCTGCTGCTTTACAGCTTCCGCATCAAGTATATCATATCCGTCAGCCGTTCGCCGTTCTCGATGATCGGCTCGGGGTAGTTATTGGTAAAAAAGCCCTTTTCTATGTAGGCCCTTTTGAACCCCAACCCCTCGTAGAACGGCACGTTCGCGGGGCTGGTACCCACGTACAGCCTCTCGGCGCGCGTGGAGCAGAGCTTCACCATGTGCTCCACCAGCTTCTTCCCGTAGCCGCGCCCGCGGTACGCCCCGGCCACGGCCAGGTTCTTCAGCTCCATCGCGCCGTCCTCGCGCGAAACGATCACGGCCTCGCCCGCGGTCTGGCCGTTCGCCAGCAGCGCGTAGAGCTCGCCCGCGCCGAGGTACTTCGCGATCATCGCCTCGCTGGGGTCGGCCTCCATCAGCAGCGGCATGTAGGCCTCCTTGCCCGCGGCGATGCGGCGGATCTCCAGCGGCGCGAGCTCGCCCTGCGCCCAGTGCTTGCGGCACAGCGCCACGTAGCTCTCGTTCCCGCCCAGCACGATCTGCTCGCCGGCCTTGACAACCTTGCCGTCGGCCACGCGCGCGTTCATCGTGGCCTTGCGCCCGCACCAGCACACGGTCTTGATCTCCTCGATCGTGTCCGCCCAGGCCATCAGCCAGTGGCTTCCCTCGAACAGGTTGCCCTGGAAGTCCGCGCGCAGGCCGTAGCAGATCACCGGGATGTCCATGTCGTCCACGATCTGCACGAGCTTTTCCACCTGCGCCTTGGTCAAAAACTGCGCTTCGTCCACGATCACGCAGTCGTAGGCCTTCAGGTCGATCCCGTCCAGCTCCTCCACGAAGCGGCAGGGGGCGCTCAGCCCCGAGCGCGAGCCCACGATGCGCGCGCCGTCCCGGTCGTCCAGCCGCGGCTTGAGCATCAGCGCGTTCTGGCCGCGCTCCTGGTAGTTGTATTGCACCATGATGGCGTTGGCGGTCTTGGAGGACCCCATCGCCCCGTAACGGAAGTACAGCTTCGCCATGATCTACGTTCCTCTCCGGATTGTTGCCCCTATTATAGCTCCAAACGCGGCCGACTTCCAGCGGCGGCATATTAAATCTTGTCAAACGCCCGGCTTTGGACTAAAATGAGAAGGGGAGGGATGCGCATGAAGATCGCGGGCATCGTCGCCGAGTACAATCCGTTTCACCGCGGCCACGCATATCACGTCCAACAGACGCGACGCCTGACCGGCTGCGACTTCGTGATCGCCTGCATGGCGGGCCACTTCACGCAGCGGGGCGAACCGGCGCTCTGGAGCAAGTGGGCGCGCGCGCGCATGGCGCTGGCCTCGGGCGTGGACGCCGTGTTCGAGCTTCCGGCGCTGTTTGCCGTGCGCACGGCGGACGCCTTCGCCCGCGGCGGCGTGGCGATCCTCGGCGGCCTCGGCGTCGACGCGCTCTCGTTCGGCAGCGAGACGGACGACAGGGCGCTGCTCTCTTTGCTGGCCAACCTGCGCCGCAGCGAGCCGGAGGCGCTCTCCGGCGCGATCCGCGCGAAGCTGGACGCGGGGCTCTCCCACGCCCGGGCGCGGGGCGAGGCCGTGGCGGAGGCGCTGGGCGTGCCCGCGGAGGCGATCAACCGCCCGAACGCCGTCCTCGCCGCGGAGTACCTGCGCGCCGTCGCGGAGCAGGGGCTCGATATCGAGGCCGTGGCCGTGCGCCGGGCGGGGGACTACCGCGATGAATCGCTGGACGGCTTTGCCTCCGCCACCGCCATCCGCGCGGCGCTGACGCGCGGCGAGACGGACGCGGCGCTGGCCGCCCTGCCCGAGACCGCGCGCCCCTTCGCCGCGCCCGACGCGCTTCACCCGATGGACGATATGCTGCTCTATGCGCTCAGGAGCATGCGCCTCGACCAGCTGGCGGCCCTGCCGGACGTGGCCGAAGGGCTCGAAAACCGCCTGTATGCCGCCTGTCGGGAGGTCGCAAGCCGCGAGGCGCTGCTGGACGCGCTCAAGTGCAAGCGCTACACGCGCGCCCGCCTGAGCCGCCTCCTCGCGCACGCGCTGCTGGGCTTCGACAAGGCCCTGCTCGCCGCCCATCCGATGCCGACCTATGCCCGCCTGCTGGGCGTGCGCGCGGGCGCGGAGGACCTCCTTACGGAGCTTTCGCGCCGCTCGAAGCTGCCCGTCGTCGCGCGCGCGTCCCTGCTGCACGACGACCCCGTGTTCGCCGTCGAGTGCCGCGCCACCGACGCCTGGGCGCTCATGCACGACGCCCCGGAGCTGCGCCGCGCCGGCCGCGAGTTCAGGGAGAGGTTTGTGAGGGAGTAGGGAGTAGGGAGTAGGGAGTAGGGAGTAGGGAGTAGGGAGTAGGGAGTAGGAATAGTAGGGGCGGCGTTTCGCCGCCCGCCTCTTGGGAACAGGGAACAGGGAACAGGAATGGCAGCTGCCGCGTGGTATCCAAAAGCCTTCCCCCGATGGGGAAGGTGGCGCGAAGCGCCGGAAGAGGTTCCCGTCCCTCGCAGGGGCGGCGTTGCGGCGGAAAGACCGCCCCTGCGCCCGCCCCGATTCTATCCTTTGTTTCGCAATTCCTTGTGGGCTCTCTCTGTCACACGATCAATCTCATCGGAGGAAACCGTTTTATCGCCCTCTCCCGCGGGCACGATATCCGCCAAAAATTCAATGTTTCCGTCCCCGCCGGCGATGGGCGAGAAGTCCAGCGCGCGCACGCGCCAGCCCAGCGTGGGCACAAACGCTGCCAGCTCCCGCAACACCTGCCGATGGACCTCCGACCGCGACACGATGCCGCCCTTGCCGACGGCCTGCCGCCCCGCCTCGAACTGCGGCTTCACCAGCGTGATCATCCGCCCCGCGTCGCCCAGTACCTTGAGCGCCGCCGGCAGGATCAGCCGGATCGAGATGAACGACACGTCCATCACGCCCAGCGTCGGCCTCTGCGGGAACATCGACGCCTCCAGCGCCCGCGCGTTGACGCGCTCCATGCTCACCACGCGCGCGTCTTTCGCCAGCCTCTCGTCCAGCTGGCCCGTGCCCACGTCCACCGCGTATACCAGCGCCGCGCCGTTTTGAAGCAGCACGTCCGTAAATCCGCCGGTGGACGCGCCGATGTCCACGCACACGCGCCCCCGCGCGTCGACGTCGAACGCGCGCAGCGCCTTTTCCAGCTTCAGGCCGCCGCGGCTCACATACGGGTGCTCCGCGCCCGTCACCTCGAGCACATCCCCGCCCCGCACCTTCTGGGCAGGCTTTTTAATGACCTCGCCGTTCACGCGCGCCAGCCCGGCCTCGATCAGCCCGCGCGCCTTCTCCCGGCTCGCCGCCAGTCCGCGCGCCACCAGCGCCGCGTCCGCCCGGGTCACGTTCTCGTCCATGATGATATCCCTTCCAAACCCTGCCAGACCTGCCAATTTATGCAAATCGGCGGGTTTTTAATTGACAACATTGTGCGATTTCTATAAAATTGTCGTGGGATATATTTCAAAATCATTACAGAAGGAAGTGGAACACGATGAAAAAGACGAAACAGGCATTGCTCATATTGCTGTTGACCGCGCTGCTTCTGTCGCAGGCGAGCGCCGCGACGATGGTGAGCCCGCGCTATCGCCTGAAGACGCTCTGGACGCGGCCCATCGCGCGGACGACCACAGACGGCGCGCTCAGCGCGAGCGCCGCGGACCAGGTGGTCGCGCAGGTGAACGCCGAGCGCGCGAAGGCGGGGCTGTCCGCACTGCGCGTGGACGCGGAATTGACCCGCGCGGCCCAGGTGCGCGCCCGGGAGATCGTTCAGAAGTTCAGCCACACCCGCCCGGACGGCACCGCGTGGAACACCGTCAGCGCCAGCGCCTACGGCGAGAACCTCGCCATGGGCCAGAAGACCGTGGACAAGGCGATGGCGGCCTGGATGAGTTCAACGGGCCACCGCGCGAACATCCTCCGCGCGTCCTACGGCTCCATCGGCGTCTGCTGCTACGTCTCCGGCGGCGTCACCTACTGGGTGCAGCTGTTCGGAAAGTAGATCATTCCACCATGTTGTTCATCCAGACGCCCTTCTTCATCAGTATGAACCCAAACGCGCACTTGATCAGATCCGCCAGCTGCACGCACAGGTAGATCAGCGCCACCGGCATGTCCGTCAGGTGCACCAGGCACCAGGCCACCGGCACGGCGATCGCCCAGGTGTAGCCGCTGTCGAACAGGAACGTGATGCCCGTCTTACCGCCGGAGCGCAGAATGAAATAGGCGCTGTTGCAGAACGAGAACAGCGGCATGCAGAAGGCGTAGATGCGCAGGAACTGCGTTGCCAGCGCGCGAACCTCGTCGGAGGTGCGGTACAGCCGCGGGATCAGCGGCGCGACGATGTTCATCACGATCAGCGTCGCCACCGTGACGGCCAGCGAGAACACCGTCAGCCGCCAGGCCCGCACCCGCGCTTCCTCCATTTCGTTCGCGCCAAGCGACTGTCCGACCAGGATCGCCGTGGCGCTGCCCATCGAGAAGATCGTCACGGCGAACAGGTTGGAGATCGTGTTGGAGATGTTCATCGCGGCCACGACGTTCAGCCCGCGCACGGAATAGCACTGCACGAGCATCGTCATGCCGCTGGACCAGAGCGCCTCGTTCACCAGCAGGGGCATGCCCTTCAGCGTGATCTCCTTGGCCAGGTCGCCCGGGATGCGCAGCGTGCGATAGAGGCCCTTGGCGAAGCGGTAGCGCTCCTCGTGGCGGTGCGTGTACACCACCACGATTGCCAGCTCCACGTAGCGGGAGAGCACCGTCGCGATGGCCGCGCCCTCCACGCCCAGCTTCGGGAAGCCCAGGCGGCCGAAGATCAGCAGGTAGTTGAAGATCAGGTTCACGAACACCGCCGTGATGCCCGCGAACATCGGCAGCTTCGTCTCGCCGCTTTCGCGCAGCGTGCCGGCGTAGACCTGCGTCATCGCGAACGGCAGAAGGCCCACGAGCATGATGCGCAGGTAGGCCATGCCGTGCTTCAGCGTCAGCTCCACGCGCGCGGGATCGGCCTCGTCGTGCAAGAAGCGGGTGATCAGAAAGCGCCCGCCGAACAGGAAGATGCACAGCGCGCCGGTGATCAGCAGCGCGCACACGTACAGCTTGTAGCGGAAGCAGTGGCGCACGCCCTCCTGGTTGTTCGCGCCGTAAAACTGCGCGGAAAAGATGCCCGCGCCGGCGATGCCGCCGAACACGCACAGGTTGAACACGAACATCAGCTGGTTGGCGACGGACACGCCGGACATCTGCTCCGTGCCCACCTGGCCGACCATGATGTTGTCCAGGAGGTTCACGAAGTTCGTGATCGCGTTCTGGATCA
Organism: uncultured Eubacteriales bacterium; assembly: GCA_902773515.1. Lineage (GTDB taxonomy): Bacteria > Bacillota > Clostridia > Christensenellales > Aristaeellaceae > UBA2862. The sequence continues at coordinate 15,590 of CACYET010000068.1, forward strand.
TGATCGGCACCACGATGGCCAGCACCATCGCGTAGAAGGCCCGGTCGCCGATCAAAAGTCGCCGCAGCGGGTGCGGAGAGCGAAGGTCGCGCTGCATGAATATGCTCCTTGTACATGGGATCGTGTGTATCTTATCACAGCCGCTCCGATCATGCAACAAACGCCGTGATAAGATTTGAAGAAGGGGAGGGAGTAGGGAGTAGGGAGTAGGGGACGGACGCGCTTATTCTTGCCTCCCCTGTGCAAGGGGAGGTGGCGCGCAGCGCCGGAGGGGTTGTTGCCGCCCGCCCCTGCCTTCCCCTTTAGGGGAAGGTGGCCGAGCGCAGCGAGGTCGGAAGAGGTCGTCTCCGCTTTTCAAATCGCCGTTTCTCGTGTATAATACCCCCATGAACGACTGT
>CACYET010000069.1 GCA_902773515.1 uncultured Eubacteriales bacterium
ATCCTCATTCGCCCAATTTGGTTATGAGCACATTTAGCATGCGTCCCACTTCCTCGCCAAGCATCATGGCCTTCGAAATTTGTTCTTCAGTCAAATAGCAAAGATCGACGCATATGAGCAACTGGGTTTCCAGTTCGTATTTTGAACCACGGGCTATGGATAGGAACCGGGAATACTCTCTCATGGATGCGCGTCCGTTTCCTTCGGCGATATTGGAGGGAATAGAAATTGCCGCCCGGCGTATTTGATCAGACAACACATAGGTCTCTTCTTTGGGCAGACATTTGGCCAGTTTATAGGTTTCCGAAACCAATTCCATGGCTCTTTTCCAGACGACAAGATCGCGGTAGCTCTTCGCATTTCCGTCCGCCATCTCTCCATCCTCCACAATCCCTAGTCCCTGGTCCCTAATCCCTAATCCCTCTGACCTCGACTAAATGTCGAGGTCAGCCACCAGCTTCGCGTTCTGCTCGATGAACTCCCGCCTCGGCTCCACCTGATCGCCCATCAGCAGGGTGAACAGCTCGTCGGCGGCGATAGCGTCCTTCATCTCGACGCGGTACATGCTGCGGGTCTCGGGGTTCATGGTGGTTTCCCACAGCTGCTGGTAGCTCATCTCGCCCAGGCCCTTGTAGCGTTGGATCTCCGGCTTGGCGTCGCGGCCCATCTCGTCCAGCAGCTTTTGCAGCTGGCTGTCGGAGTAGACGTACTGCTCCTGCTTGCCGCGCGTGACCTTGTACAGCGGCGGCTGCGCGGCGTACACGTAGCCGTCCTCGATCAGCCGCGGCATGAAGCGGTAGAAGAACGTGAGCAGCAGGATGCGGATGTGGTTGCCGTCCACGTCGGCGTCCGTCATGCACACGATGCGGTGGTAGCGCAGCTTCGCGGGGTCGAACTCCTTGCCGAAGCCCGCGCCGAACGCGGTGATCATGGCCTTGATCTCGGCGTTACTGAGCGCGCGGTCGATGCGCGTCTTCTCCACGTTCAATATCTTGCCGCGCAGCGGCAGGATGGCCTGGAAGTGCCGGTCGCGGCCCTGCTTGGCGCTGCCGCCGGCGCTGTCGCCCTCGACGATGAAGATCTCGCACTTCGCCGGGTCGCGCTCGGAGCAGTCCGCCAGCTTGCCGGGCAGCGCCGCGCTCTCCAGCGCGGTCTTGCGGCGGGTCAGGTCGCGGGCCTTGCGCGCGGCCTCGCGGGCGCGGGCGGCGGAGAGGCACTTGTCCAGCACGGCGCGTGCCGACGAGGGGTTCTCCTCCAGGTAGGTGGCCAGCTTTTCGGACACCATCGAATCCACCAGCGGGCGGATCTCGCTGTTGCCCAGCTTGGTCTTGGTCTGGCCCTCGAACTGCGGCTCCACCAGCTTGACGCTCACGATGGCGGTCAAACCCTCGCGCACGTCGTCGCCGGTCAGGTTCGCGTCGCTGGCCTTCAGCATGCCGTTCTTGCGGGCGTAGTCGTTGATCACGCGGGTCAGCGCGTTGCGGAAGCCCGCCAGGTGCGTGCCGCCCTCGGGCGTGTGGATGTTGTTGGCGAAGGAGAACACGCTCTCGTTGAAGCTGTCGTTCCACTGCAGCGCCACCTCCACTGTGGAGCCGTTCTTGAGGCCGGAGATGTACACCGGCGGGGCGAACAGCGGCGTCTTGTGGCGGTTCAGATACTCGACGAACGACACGATGCCGCCCTCGTAGTGGAACACCTGCTCGTGCGGCTCCTCGCCGCGCAGGTCCTTCAGCTCGATGCGGATGCCCGCGTTCAAAAACGCCATCTCGCGGAAGCGCGTCTTCAGCGTGTCGAAGTCGAAGTGGCCGGTCTCGAAGATGCCGGGCTCCGGGTCCTCGCCGGTCTTCACGTCCGGCCAGAAGCGGATGGTGGTGCCGGTGCGCTCGGTCTCGCCCACGACCTTCAGGTCGTAGAGGATCTTGCCGCGCTCATACTCCTGCTGGTAGATCTTGCCATCCTGATAGACGTTCACCTGCAGGTGGCTCGACAGGCCGTTGACCACCGACGCGCCCACGCCGTGCAGGCCGCCGGACACCTTGTAGCCCTCGCCGCCGAACTTGCCGCCGGCGTGCAGCACCGTCAGGCACACCTCCACCGCCGGGCGGCCCATCTTGGGATGGATGCCCACCGGGAAGCCGCGTCCGTTGTCCTGCACGGTCACGGAGCCGTCCGCGTTCAGCGTCACTTCGATGTTGTCGCAAAAGCCGGCCAGCGCCTCGTCGATGGCGTTGTCCACGATCTCATACACCAGGTGGTGAAGGCCCCGCTCGTCGGTGGAGCCGATGTACATGCCCGGGCGGCGGCGCACCGCCTCCAGGCCCTCCAGCACCTGTATCTGGCTCTCGTCGTAATGATTGTCTCTCTGCATTTTTTTGACCTCTCACGCCGCCTTTCCCGGCGGCTCGGAAAATATTTTTCTACCTATAGTAATTATACCACTTTTCGCCCCGTTCAGACTTGCATAAACAGGTTAAAAAGGGCGGTAAATATACATTTAACGCGGCGTTCAAACGTTGACCTAAAAAATATCCCTTTGGGATGGCGTCTGCTTCGCAGCCGCGGCCTTCGGCCGACCCCCATTCGCCTTGCGAAAGAGATTCGCTTATCCCGGTTTGGGTGCGCCAAAGCCCCCCGATGACTTAGTCATCGGGGGGCTTTGGCGCACCCAAAGGGATTCGAACCCCTGACCTGCCGCTTAGGAGGCGGCCGCTCTATCCTGCTGAGCTATGGGTGCCTGTATGATCGCTCCGGCAAACGGAACAATAGTTATTATGGCACGAAGCCCGCCGCTTGTCAAGGGCGGAAATGTTGCAATTGGGCGCGCGGGTTGCGAAACGGGCGCGGATGCGCTATAATACTCCCATCCCGCGAAAGGAAACTGTCGAATGAAAAACCGCGTATTCTGGACCCGCTTCTTCCTCGCCGCCTCGATTCTGACGGCGATCGCCATATTCTGCTTTTCGGCGCAGTCCGGGCCGGACTCCGCCGAGCTGAGCGAGGGCGTGACGCTGACGGTGGCGCGCGTGGTGCGCCCGGGCTTTGACGAGCTGCCCGCGACGGACAAGCTCTCCCTCATGGACCAGCTCGGCCTGATCGTGCGCAAGTGCGCCCACTTCAGCGAGTTCGCGCTGCTGGCGTTCAACCTGGCGTGCTGGCTGCGGCTGCGGCGGCTGGACAGGCCCCGCGCGGCGGCGCTGCTCCCCGCCTGGGTGATCGCCACGCTCTACGCCGGCACGGACGAGCTGCACCAGATGTTCGTCGAGGCGCGCGGCCCCGCCATCCTGGACGTGGGCATCGACAGCGCCGGCGCCCTGACCGGGGCGCTGGTGGCGCTTTGTGCCATGGCGATATACTGCCGCTACAGAGTGGAGAATTGAGAGATCGAGTTCAGAGTTTGAATATAAAACGTACAGATTCTTCGCTTCGCTCAGAATGACAAGCCTGCGTCGCCTGTCATCCTGAGCGCAGCAAAGGATCTGTACGTTTTGCGCAGGAACAGGTGCGGTCAGAGCGCTGCAGCTCTATCGCCTCTCAGCACTTCCTGTTCCCTGTTCCCTGTTCCCTGTTCCCTGTTCCCTATTTCCTCTCAATAATTCTCCGCCTTGATCTGGAAGTAGCTCTGCGGATGGTTGCACACGGGGCAGACCTCGGGGGCCTGCTTGCCGATGTGGATGTGGCCGCAATTGCTGCACTGCCAGATCATGTCGCCCTCGCGGCTGAACACGAGGCCGCCCTCGATGTTCGCCAGCAGCTTGCGGTAGCGCTCCTCGTGCTCCTTTTCGATGGCCGCGACGCCCTCAAACTGCTTCGCGATGTCCTCAAAGCCCTCCTCGCGGGCCTCCTGCGCGAACTTGGCGTACATGTCCGTCCACTCAAAGTTCTCACCGTCGGCGGCGTCCGACAGGTTTTGCGTGGTGGTGGGCACCTTGCCGCCGTGCAGCAGCTTGAACCACATCTTCGCGTGCTCCTTCTCGTTCTTCGCGGTCTCCTCGAAGATCGCCGCGATCTGCACGTAGCCGTCCTTCTTGGCCTGGGAAGCGTAGTAGTCGTACTTGTTGCGGGCCTGGCTCTCGCCCGCGAAGGCCGCCATCAGGTTGGCCTCGGTCCTTGATCCCTTGAATTCCATAAACACACCTCCGATAATAGCTTTGCCTTTTTCGGCCATATTATCACAACGGCGCCAAATAGTCAATAGCCCGGCGGCGGTGTACAAACGCCTTGCGCTGTTGTATATATAGAGGCATCGATAACCGGGGAGGTATGCCCATGGGCAGACTCAGAGCGCTTGTTTCCCTTCTGCTGGCGTTGACGCTTTCGCTGGCTTGCCGCCTGCCCGCGACGGCACAGGCGGCCGGGGCACAGGGCAAGTCCCTTCGCATCCTCGCCACCAGCGACCTGCACGGCAAGTTCGTCCCCTGGGATTACGCGCTGAACGCCGAGAGCGCCTCCGGCAGCGTGGTCCAGCTCGCCACGGCCATCGCCCAGTACCGCACCGACGATACGCTCCTGGTGGACGCGGGCGACACCATCAGGGACAATTGCGCCGACATCTTTGTGGGCGACGACGACGTCCACCCGATGGTCCGGGCCTTGAACGCCCTGAACTACGACGTGTGGGTGACCGGCAACCACGAGTACAACTACGGCATGGACGTCGTCAAAAAGACCATCGCGGACATGAGCGCCAAGGTACTCACCGGCAACGTGTACGACGAGAACGACGAGGCCATCGCGGACGGCTGCGACATCTTCGACGTGGACGGCGTGCGCGTGGCGGTGATCGGCATGGTCACGCCGAACATCACCCGCTGGGACGCGGTCAACCTGGCCGAATGCAAGGTGACCGACCCGCTGGAGGAGACCCGAAAGATCATAAGCGCCCTACAGGGCCGGTACGACGTGCTGGTGGGCGTGTTCCACATGGGCATCAACAACGAGTACGGCCTGGCAAACTCCGGCGTCGCCGACATCCTGAACGCCTGCCCCGAGTTCGACGTGATGGTGTCCTCCCACGAGCACAGGCTGATCCCCTCGGATGACATCAACGGCGTGCTGGTGGTGCAGAACAAGAGCCAGGCCCAGACCATGGCCGTGATCGACCTGGCGCTGGAGAAGGACGGCGACGGCTGGAAGGTGACCGGCAGGACCGCCGAGAGCGTGGCCATCGCCGACTTCGAGCCGGACCCCGCCATCACAGAGCTGCTGAGCGCTTACGACGCGCGGGCCCGCGAGGACGCCGAGCAGGTCGTCGGCCGGCTGGTGGGCGGCCCGCTCGCGCCCGAAAGCGGGATCGCCGATATCCCCGCGGCCCAGATCCAGGACACCGCGCTGATCGACCTGATCAACGACGTGCAGATGTACTACACCGGCGCGCCGGTGTCCTCCGCCGCGCTATTCGTGGCGAGCGCCAACCTGTACCCCGGCGACATCCGCAAGTGCGACATGGCGCTGGTCTACAAGTACACCAACACGCTGTACAAGCTGCACATGACCGGCGCGCAGCTGAAGAAGTACATGGAGTGGTCCGCGAACTACTACCAGACCTACAGGCCCGGCGACCTGACCATCGCCTTCAACCCCGACGTGCGCGCCTACAACTACGACATGTTCGAGGGCGTCAACTACGACGTGAACATCGCCAACGAATCCGGCCGCCGCATCGAGAACCTGACCTGGCCGGACGGCACGCCCGTGAGGGACGACGACGCGTTTGACTTCGCCGTGAACAACTACCGCGCCACCTCCCATCTGCTGGTCCCCGGCAAGATCTTCGGGGCGGACGACATGCCCGTCCTGCTGGAGATGGACGTGCGCGGCGACATCGGCGGCATACGCGAGCTGATTCGCGACTACATCGTGGGCGTCAAGGGCGGCGTCCTCCGCCCCGAGTGCGACGGCAACTGGCGGATCACCGGCAACGACTGGGACGAGGCCCTGCACCGCAAGGCCGTCGAGATGCTGGCCGCCGGCGCGCTGACCCTCCCTTCCTCCGAGGACGGCAGGACGTCCAACGTAAGGGCCGTCACCGAGGCCAACGTGAAATAACCCTCCCCTCGCACCGTAGGGACGCCATAATTGGCGTCCGTTCCCCGCAGGGGCGGCGTTGCGCTGTGGGAAATGAAAAGATCCTTCGCTGCGCTCAGGATGACAACGACGGAATATCCGCAAGTCTGTCATTCTGAGCGAAGCGAAGGATCTGTACGTTTCGTATTAAGGCAACGCCTTGACGATTTCTCGGCTTTCCGTGAAAAACCAATGATCGGTCTCAGTCCGCGCGCACGCGCCAGCCGTACTTGTCCTCGATCTTGCCGGTCTGGATGCCGGTGATGGTGTCGTACAGCTTCTGGGTCACCGGGCCGATGGAGCCGTCGCCGATGGTCATGACCTCGTCCATGTAGCGCAGCTTGCCCACGGGGCTGATGACGGCGGCGGTGCCGGTGCCGAAGACCTCCTCCAGCTTGCCGGACTTCTGGGCCTCGATCAGCTCGTCCACGGACACCTTGCGCTCCTCGACCTCCATGCCCCACTGGCGGCACAGGAACAGCACGCTGTTGCGGGTGATGCCGGGCAGTATGGAGCCGTTCAGCATGGGCGTGACGATCTTGCCGTCGATCTTGAACATGATGTTCATCGCGCCGACTTCCTCGATGTACTTGCGCTCCACGCCGTCCAGCCACAGCACCTGGCTGTAGCCGCCGTCGTGGGCCTTCACCTGCGCGATCAGCGAGGCCGCGTAGTTGCCGCCGGTCTTGGCAAAGCCGATGCCGCCGCGCACGGCGCGCACGTACTCGTCCTCGATCCAGATGCCCACGGGCGCCAGGCCGCTCTCGTAGTAGGCGCCGGAGGGGCTGAGGATGACAATGAACAGGTAGGTCTTGCTGGGAGCCACGCCCAGGAACTCATCGGTGGCAATGATGAACGGGCGGATGTAGAGGCTCGTGCCGGGCTCGGTGGGGATCCAGTCCTTGTCGATGGCCACGACCGCCTTGATCGCCTGTACGAAGTCCTCCTCGGGGATCCGGGGGATGCACAGGCGGTCGTTGGAGTTGTTGGCGCGCTTGGCGTTCATGTCCGGGCGGAACAGGTAGGCCTCGCCGTTCGCGCCGCGATAGGCCTTCAGGCCCTCGAACATCGTCTGGCCGTAGTGGAACACCATCGCGGAGGGATCCAGCTCGATCTTCTGGTAGGGCACGACGCGGGCGTCATGCCAGCCCTTGCCCTCGGTGTAGTTCATGATGAACATGTGGTCAGTGAAGATGTGGCCGAAGCCCAGCTTCTGGCCCGGAGCCGGCTTCGCCTTCGGGGTCGTGGTACGTTCAACGCGGATATCCAGCATGTGAATCGCTCCAATCTGCAATGTAATGGGAAACAACTTGCACATATGATACTGCGCTAAATCGCGAAAATCAAGAGTTCGGGGTGTTTTTTTATTCGATGTTTACAAAATCGGATTCCCTGCGGGCAAGGAATCCGATTTAAGGGAGTAGGGACAAGGGAGTAGGGAGTAGGATTTGCTAGACAGACGCGGCAGCACGCCATTCCTACTCCCTACTGCCTACTCCCTACTCCCTCAAATAAGAGATTTTACCCAGTTTACCTTGACCTACCCTCTCCGCCTCCTGTATAATGACATCCGCAAATTGAATACGAGACAGTTCGAGGCCCTCCTGTCTGACGGACGCGCACGCATCCCGAAAAAACAAAACCAGGTTTTCGCCGCACAGCGGCGCTACAGGGCATGGGAAACCATGCCCTTTGTAAATTTGGCACGATTGGGAAAACGGAACGTTTTCCGGGTCGGCGACATCCGCAGGATGGCGTCGACAATCGTTGTGGGGTCTCCCTGTCCGAAAAACAGGAGGAAAACCCCATGAAACCCAACGAAAGCAAGCCCCGCTTCTCCACCTACGCCATCGTCAACGCCGGCCTGATCGGCGCGATCTACGTGGCGCTGACGATGATCTTCCAGCCCATCAGCTTCGGCGCGATACAGTTCCGCGTCGCCGAGGCGCTGACCCTGCTGCCCATATTGACGGTGGACGCCGTGCCCGGGCTGTTCATCGGCTGCCTGCTGGCCAACTGGCTGGGCGGCGGCATCTGGTTCGACGTGGTGCTGGGCTCCATCGCCACGCTGCTGGCTGCCGTCTGCACGCGGCTGTCGCGCAAAAAGCCCTTTGTCGCCGCCATCTTCCCCACCGTCTTCAACGGCCTGATCGTGGGCCCGGTGGTGTACTTCGCGTACGTGCGCGCCCCCGGCGACCCCGTCAGCGTCGGCACGCTGCTGTTCAACA